>CAWVVG010000158.1:0-7726 GCA_963932775.1 uncultured bacterium | reverse complement strand
GCCGTACAAGACGCCTCCGGTGATTCCAGCTGCACCCAGCAACGCCGCGTTCGCCACAGTCGGGCCCGACTCCCAGTGGCCCATATCGATGATGAACCATGCGGCACCCACTGCAGGGAGGGTCGCCGTCGTGAGCCGGACCAGATCGCGGGCCAGGGCTCCCAGGCCGAGACCCCCGGCGACCATGGTTCGGAGGAGGGCCAGGTAGGCGGTGAACTGCAAGACTGTGGAGATGGACAAGGCCAGGGCGAGCCCATCGACACCGAGAGCGGGAGATAGCCAAAGGCCGAGCCCAGCAGTGAGGCATACGCCCATGGCACCCACAGCCATGAGGGCTCCTCGACGTTCCATCGCGAAGAAGGGCTTCTTGATGATCTGAATGCCAGCCAAGGCGAGCATAAAGGGGACAAGCATCTGCAGGGCGGAAGCAGTTTGCTGTACGTCAAGCCAGGTGTAGGCGCCATGGCGGTACAGCAGTGCGACGCAGGGGGTCGGAAAGAACAAAATGAAGGCTGCGGCAGGTACCAGCAGGACACCAGCCAGGCGGGCTGCCCCCGAGAACGATGACCTGAATGCGGCACCATCGCCGCGGGCGACCGCCTCCGAGATCGCTGGCAGAAGGGCTGAGCCCACCCCGACAGCGATAATTCCCTGCGCGAAGTCCACCAGCCGAGTGGCGTTCCAGTACCAGGTGACTGAGCCCTCTTGTAGGTGGGAGGCGAGGTACCGCAGGACGATGGTGTTGACTTGGGCCATGAGTCCAATGATTGCGACTTTGCCCATTTCCCCGAGCACCCGTCGGAAGCGCTCATCTGAGAATGCATCCAGTCGCGGTCGAATCATGCCCCAGTGCTTGTACAGGGGAGGCAGGCAGACCAAGAGGTGGATGGCGCCACCGACCAGTACAGCCCAACAGACGGCCCACACGATCTCGAGGGGGCTGGAGTCTCGGTATAAAAGAACGGCACAGACCACAGCGGCGCTGACCAACCCGGGAGCAAGCTTGGGAACGAAGAAGTGTCCGCGAAGATTGAGCAGGCCTTCTGCCCAGCTGACCAAGGACACAAATGCAATGAATGGAAAGAGGACCCGGGTGAGCCCCACCGTGAGCGTGTACTTCTCGCCGGTAAAGCCATCCGCGACCCAGTCCACCAGCCATGGTGCGCAGAACACGCCAGCGGCGCTCAGGGTGACACCCGCCACGATTAGGGCCGTCAGGACCCGTCCAGAGAGCGCCCGGGCTTCCGCTTCGCCAGCCTCTGCTTCTGCACGAGACACAGCAGGGATGAGTGCACCTGTCAGTCCTTCATCGGCCACGAAGCGACGGAGCATGCCCGGGAAGGTGAATGCCATGACAAAGGCATCCATCGCCATTCCAGCACCCAAGACGTTGGCCAGGGCCAGTTCTCGGAACAGTCCGAGCACGCGGGAGAGCCCCGTCCCAACAGACGACGCTAAAAATGCGCGCAAAAATGATTGTCGGGGGGTACTCACCATCGCCATGGTAACGGTATTGAACCGCTCAGCGGCTTTCGGACATCCCCTTACTGCCGGAATACAGGGAGACTGGAGGCGCTATGCCACGGTTTCCTGTTGTTTCTCCTACGCTTGATGAAATGCCCTCTGGAGTGTTCTCTAAGGTGGCGCATCGGATCGCAACGATCGAAGGTGAGCGGTACCCGCTTCATGTTGGAGACACATATCTGGAGCCTGCTGAGGGCTGTCGGTTGGGTGATTTTCAGGTTGATGAGCATCCGGGGATGCACACCTATGCGCCACCTCGAGGTCATCCCGCCCTATTGGATGCCATTGCCGAGACACGGGGTGTGGACCCCAAGCGTGTGATCGTCAGTGCCGGAGCGACGGGCGGCCTCGGTGCGTTGGCAACCGCATTGGTGGCCCCAGGCGAGGAAGTGCTGATCCTGAGTCCGTTCTGGCCCCTCATTCGGGGCATCGTAACGCTGCACCACGGGGTTCCAGTTGAGGTTCCCATTCTTGGGTTTGATGGTCCACAGGATGTCATCGCTGCATTGGAGTCCAGGCTGAGTAAACGAAGCGTAGCCATTTATGTAAACACGCCGAACAACCCCACCGGGCGGGTCTTGGGTGCCGATGTTCTCGAGGCGATTGGCGACTTCGCACGGAGAAACGACCTGTGGGTTTGGTCCGATGAGGTCTACGAAGGCATCGTCTTTTCAGATTCTGTGGCGTCGGTGGCCTCGATGGCATCCTTTGCTCCCGATCGGACCTTCTCCGTCTTCAGCTTTTCCAAGACCTATGGCATGGCTGGCAATCGGGTTGGTGCCATTATCGGGCCGACGGAGCCGTTGATGGCAAGCGTACGAAAGTCGACTGTGCATCATTTTTATTCGGCGTGTACCGCATCTCAGCTGGCGGCAGCACAGGTATTGCGGACCGGTGGCCCATGGCTTGCCGATGCCGTCGAGCGCTATCGCAGTGCGGGGAGTGCGGCAGCGGACACGTTGGGGATGCCCCATCCCGAGGGTGGCACCTTTCTGTTCGTAAACATTTCATCGCAGCTGGATGAACGAGGTACCCAAGGCTTTTTGGAAGACTGCATTGACCGAGGCTTGATTCTCGCGCCCGGCGGTTCTTGTGGGTCGGACTATAACGATCACGTCCGACTCTGTTTCACATCGGCGCCTCCCGATGCAGTGGCGCGGGGAGTGGATGTCTTGGCCATGCTCTTGGGCCGATAGGTCTGTTGGCTACCGAATCGTGTCGAGGCGCTCTGATGCGGCTCGGACAATGTTCAGCAAGCTGGTTTGACTCAAGTTGAGCGTGGCTTGGGCGGCCGAAACCACATCGGGCAGGGTGTTGTCGATGGTCGATCGCAGGCACTGAGGCTGTCCTGACGGCGTCACCCCACGACCCAGTCGTGCCGCGATGGCTTCGGCAACGTGCAAGGTTGCAACCCGTCGGTTGTCGGTTCCGTTGACCTGGAAGTTGTGGTGATGGCCGATGCACTGGTGCATCCCATCAGGGAGCTCCCAGATCCGGGCCAACAGGGTGCCGGCTGATTCGTGGGTGGTTTCGATCGCTGGCCAAATGTGGACGATCGAGGGTCGAACACCGCCAGTGAACATATCGTCGACGGTGATCAATGCCGCTGCAAGCCCCACGTCATGGAGCAAGCCCAGCAAGAACAACTGGTGTGGGTCTTGTCCCGTTTCCTGGGCGACGAGCTTGGATATGTGTGCGGTGGCGACGGAGTGCCGACGAATGCGCTCCATGGCCGTTGCGTACCCTGGGGTGGTGAACAGCCCGACATTCAGCGCCGCCTCGATAACAATGTCCCGGATGTTGTTTAGACCCAGCCGAAAGATGGCCTGGTCGAGATCGGTGATGGGGACTCGTCCAGCATAGAAGGGGGACTGAACCCGCCGCATGACTTGGCCAGCCAGCATGGGATCGCTGGCGATCATCTCGGCGATGCGTCGCAGGTCAATGTCGGCGTATCGGGCCACATCCAGAAGCTCGACGGCCACGGTGGGTAGGGTTGGGGGCCGATAGCTCGGGGACGCAAACAGGTTTCCGATTCGCTCGGTCAGATCCGTGACGGATCGCAGACTCGGCGCTCCGCGCTGAATCTCTGCGTGTGCTTGGTCGATATTGGTGTTCATTCGGTACCCCCGTGCCGGTCCGATCAAATCGGCCGCTATGGGTCGTTCCTTGAGGCAATTTGATGGTCATCTTTTGAGACCCAGGACAGGACGGTGTTTTGACGCTCTCGCCGTGGTGTATCGTTGAGTCCCTTTGGAGGTCCCATGCGTTCCAGCGTACTTTTTGTTTTGATGTCCCTTGTCGTCGCATGCGGCGGAAACCCATGCGATGAGTATGTGGACTTGCTGTGTGACTGCGGGGACGCAGACGATTGTGACGGCTTCAAGTTGGCCCACGAGAATGCGGATGCCGATCTTCAAGACGAGTGCTCTGCCAACTTAGACCAGGCCGAAGAAGAAGCCCAAGCTTGTTCCGAGGATGAGACCGAGGGCTGAGACCTTCGCATCATATGGGGCGAATAGCGCGGTTATGAACAGCACTATGCCGCTGGTGTGACTTTTTGTTGGACTGGAGGGTGAACTGTGGCGTCTGCGGGCACACTGGAGTAGATGCCCCCCGTCCCGTAGGTTGTGCGACCGTCGGGGAGAGCCCCCCCTATGAACCCAGTCCCATGACTGGGAGGAGTTTATTCATGAGAATTTTGACCTTGAGCCTTGTTTTTGGTTCGCTTGCAGCAAGCTGCACAGTGGACAAAGGCATCGATTCCGGCACCGATAGTGACGACTGGAGCAACCCGTCAGATACGGATGCCGACGCCGATGCCGACGCCGATGCCGACGCTGATGCCGATGGCGATGCGGATGCCGACTCTGATTCCGATGCGGACGTATTCGTCCCTGTGGCAATTGGCCTCGAGTACTCCGGTATCTGGGACGAGGCGAACAATGTCCTCCTCGACAGCTACGTTCAAGCCGACCTGTTCGATGAAAACGAGGGTGAACCCTATTCCCTGAGCGCAGGAGTCACAATCACCCTTGCGACTACTGCATTCTTCAGTGCTGAGACGGATGCAGAAAAAGAAGGTGAGTATTGCGAAATGTGGGGCTGGTTCGTCAGCGAAACCTACGGTGAGCCGACTGCAATCGACATGAACGTTCAAGAGTTCAACTGGGAGACCGGTGTGGGCGGTTCAGGTACCGGCCCCGTAGACGAATGGGCAGCCTGGGAGGGTGGCATTGTCATCCATCCTGACACGGTTGATGCCCGATGCTACGACTGGGAAGATTCCACAGGAGCCTCCGTCGACCCGCTCGCCATGTTCAATGGCATGCACTACGGCATCGCCCTCGGTGATGCGAGTACCTATATGAGTGAAGCGTACGCTGAGTGGGCGGATGACCCTTCCAGCACCTGGGATCCAGATGTGGACCCCTACTCGTACCACACCATGTACACGGCCATGAACCATCCCAGCGATGGCGCTGAAGGCTACAACTTCATTGGCTACGACTTCACCAGTTCCTTGTACGTTGATGTGGACCCCACATCCTGTGTAGAGAACCTTGATGATGAAGGCGAAGTCGAGTCCACTACTTGTGGCGAAGTGTTGTTTGAAGAGAGCGAAGACGGTGACGGTTTCTTCTACCAACAGGGCAACTTCAACACGGATGTCGGCTCTCGCTATGCTTTCGTGCGAGGAAACGCATGGTGGTACGAGGACTTCCCCAACCTTGACTTGTCCATGATGTCCGAGGGCTTCAACCCTTCGAGTGATGACACTGAAGAATAGTCAATAGACTGGATTCAGAAATAGAAATGCCCGATGAGTTCGCTCATCGGGCATTTCTTTTTGGATCGACGGCCGGCGCTAATCTTCGTCAACCTCGAAGGGCGTTTCTGGCGCCAGGCCTTTGCGATACTGGGTAATCCAGATGCCCATGCCCAAGAGCAGGACGGGCACGCTCACAAGCTGAGAGGTGGAGAGCAGGCCGAACCAGTCGGTGCCGCGAATGGAGTCCCCGCGGAACACCTCGATGGTGCCTCGCAGGAAGGGGTAGATCATCAGGACGGATGCGAAGATTTGACCATCAAAGCGGCGATGCTTGTACCAAAGATAGCTGAGGAACAAGAAGATGGTGATCGCTCCCAAGCTCTCGAACCATTGTGTTGGGTACAGGGGCATGTTGTGCAGGCTTCCGACGCCGACATCGGGGACAAAGTTGAAGGCGATGAACGGTGCCCCGTCGGTAAGCACCACGGAACCGCCCTGAAGGGTGAACAAGTTTCCGACCTGCACAGCCTCAGTGGGGCGACCATGGCAGCATCCAGCAAAGAAACACCCCATCCGCCCGAGGGCCAAGCCGAGCATCATTGTGGGCCCCGCCGCATCCAGGAGTTTCCAGAAGGGGATTTTCCGCCACCACAGGTACCAGGCGCAGGAGATGGCCCCGCCGATGGCTCCACCGTAGAAGGCAAATCCACCCTCACTCGTATCAAAGAACACCAGCGGGTTGGAGAAGAACAGATCGGGTTCGGCGAAAACAAAGTGCAGCAACCGGCTGCCAACCAGGCTCATGATGATGGCGATTTGGTAGAAGGGCGCCAGCAGGTCAGGATCGATTCCGACCTTTTTCGCACGGTGATTGAGCGTGAGAATGGCCGCTGTAAAGCCCAGCATGAGCATTAGGCCCCACATATGGAAGCCTTGGCCTTGAAAACGGAAGAAGGTGGGGTACATGGCACGTCTCCGAGCGTGGAAAAACCTTCACTAACCAAGCGAGCCGAATCGTGAACGATGCGTTGATCGTCTCTTTACTAAGTGTGGTCCCCAAAAACCGAGGTGCGCGGCTAATGGGCAGGGGCGCCCGGTTGCAGTTGCCACGTTTTGCACACAGGCTCTTGTTGCGTTGGTTTGTTTCAAAATATCAGGTGGATCTCAGCGAGTCTGAGGGCAGCATCGAAGACTTCAACAGCTTGGCCGAGTTTTTCATCCGTCATCTCAAGCCAGGAATGCGCCCGATCGATCAAGAAAAGGGCATCTTGGTGAGTCCGGCGGATGCAAAGGCCCATACCTTTGGGCGGATTGAGGATGGCTTGTTTCTGCAGGCCAATGGCCGAACCGCTTCAGTGGCGGAACTGGTTGGGGCCCGTGAGGCCGTTCGCTTTGAAGGTGGAGAGTACGCCGTCCTGTATCTGGCACCGCCGGACTACCACCGCGTACATTCCCCCGCTGCGGGCACGGTCGCATTCTTAGATTATCGCCCTGGCACTCTGTGGCCGGTCTTTGCAGCAGCGACCCGCAAGGTCGGCGAGCTGTTCGGCCGCAATGAGCGGCTGGTCATACACCTGGATACCGATGCGGGTCGGATCGCAGAGGTGATGGTTGGTGCCTTCGGGGTGGGTCGCATCGGAAATGTCTTTGATCCTCAGATCACCAATGCTGGCCAGCGCCTCGATAGTGTGACTCTCGACCCGATACCAAGCGTGGAGAGAGGCGGTGAAGTGGGTCGTTTTGAGCTTGGTAGCACCGTTATTCTCCTCTGCGAGCCCGGCCGGGTGGAGTGGGAGATGGAGCCCGGTCAGGTGACCCGAGTGGGACAGCGAATTGCCCGGGTAAATCCCCCGGCCTAATTCGGTCTCGCGCTGCCCATGGCATGCGGGCTCTGGCGGGCTATGGAAAGTCCTCGCGGTAAACACGCCGCCCCTTTTTGGAGGCCCAATGCTCAACACTGATGCGGTTCGTAAGTTGTATTCTTCACAGGCCGAGCGCCACGCCATCGGGCGCGCCCGCATGGGGCGCGCACTGACCCTCGGGGAGAAGATTCTATTTTCCCATCTCGACGATGCCGAGGGTGCCGAGTTTGACCGCAAAAAGAGCTTCTTGGACCTTCGCCCAGATCGGGTGGCGATGCAGGATGCAACGGCACAGATGGCCCTCCTTCAGTTCATGGTTGCTGGCAAAGAGGAAGTTGCGCTTCCCTCTACTGTGCACTGCGACCACCTCATTCGCGCCCACATGGGCTCCGACAACGACTTGGGTGTTGCCAACGACGAGAACCGCGAGGTCTACGACTTCTTGCACAGTGTCTCTCAGCGCTACGGCTTGGGATTCTGGAAGCCCGGAGCAGGAATCATTCATCAGGTTGTATTGGAGAACTATGCGTTCCCTGGCGGCTTGATGATCGGAACCGACTCACACACT
>CAWVVG010000157.1:0-7747 GCA_963932775.1 uncultured bacterium | reverse complement strand
GATGGCATGGGAAGGACACCCCGCTCTCCGTTCTCCAGATCGACCGCCGATCCTGCTGTCTCCAGCACAAGCGATCGAAGTGGACACCGGAGCCAACGGACAACTGAGCGCTGTTCATGTGGACGGTCAATGGCAAATGGTGACCCAGCTGCTGGGGCCTGAGCAGATATCTGGAGAGTGGTGGATGAAACCATTCCAGCGCACCTACTGGCAGGCCACCCTGGAGAGCGGAAAACACAGCTGGCTGTACCGAGAACATGGTCGATGGTGGCTGCACGGCTGGTGGGATCGGTGAGTGGAGGCAACGCTGCGGAATTGGTGTGCCGCACTGCATTCTCCTTCGGTGAAGGTGCTAGCACGCCAGAGGAGATCGTGGAGCAAGCAGCCAAGCTGGGGCTGAGTGCTGTGGGGATCACCGACCGAGATGGAGTGTATGGTCTGCCCCGGGCTCACCGTGTGGCTCGTTCCTTGGGGGTGCGCATCCTCCCAGGGGCCCTGCTGACCCTCTCCGATGGGCCTGGAGTGGCATTGTTGGCCCGGGATGTGGGTGGATGGGCCAACATCACTCAGCTGATCACCGAAGCCCGCAAGAAGATGCCAAAAGGATGGGGCCAATTGCCCTTGAGTTCCCTTCTTGAGCGAGCGACTGGCGTAGAAGCCATCCTCCTCGGCGATTGGAGCGTGGATCGGGCCAACGCGGTTCGAGAAGCATTCGGATGCCACGCCTCCTTGGCCCTCACCCGTCGCCTGGACAGCCACGACGTTGAGCGGTGGGAGCACCTCACCCGCCTCTCCACCACCACCCAGATTCCCCTCGTCGCCACCTGTGATGCCTTGATGCACGACCCCAGCCGAAAGCCCCTTCAGGATGTGCTCACCTGCATTCGCAAGAAATGTACTGTGGACCAAGCCGGCACCGCACTGAACGCCAACGCCACCCGATTCTTGCGCAGCCCCGCGGCCATGGGACGAATGTTCAAGGCCGCCCCCCAAGCCCTTGAACGCATCGCTGAGATCGCCAACCGGTGCCACTTCTCTTTGAGTGATTTGCACTACCTCTACCCCAGAGAGATCGTGCCCGAAGGCTGGACTCCCATGAGCTGGCTGCGGAATCAGACCCAAGAAGGACTGGCCTGGCGCTATCCCAAGGCAGTGCCACCCAAGGTTCGAGACCAGGTGGACCACGAGCTCGCGCTCATCGAGAAGCTCTGCTTTCCGGCTTATTTCCTGACCGTCCATGATGTGGTGCGCTTTGCTCGCTCACGGCAGATCCTCTGCCAAGGCCGTGGAAGTGCTGCGAATTCTGCAGTCTGTTTTGCATTGGGCATCACCGCAGTAGACCCCGCCTCCTCAAATCTGCTCTTTGAGCGCTTCATCTCCGAAGAACGGGGCGAACCACCCGACATCGATGTCGACTTCGAGCATGAACGGCGAGAGGAGGTGCTGCAGTATGTGTACACGCGGTACGGCCGACACCGTGCAGCGATGGTGAACGAAGTCATCTCCTACCGACGCCGTTCCGCCATTCGAGATGCGGGAAAGGTACTGGGACTCGATCCAGACCAGATCGACCGCATGGCCAAGAGCACCCATCGGTTCGGCGATGCACAGACCAACGATGCCAAGCTCAAGGAGGCTGGGCTCAACCCACGAGACCCCCGAGTCCAACAAACGATCACCATGAGTAGCACCCTGCAGGGCATGCCACGGCATGTGGGCATTCACACCGGCGGCTTTACCATCTCGGATGGACCACTCATCGAGCTGTGCCCCATCGAGCCGGCGTCCATGGCCAACCGAACCGTCATCCAGTGGGACAAAGACGACATCAACAGCCTGGGCTTTGTGAAGGTGGACCTGCTCTCCCTGGGAATGCTCACCGCCATCCGAAAGTGCTTCACCCTCATTGAGAACCACTGGGCGCAGCATCTCACCCTGGCATCCGTTCCCCACGATGATGCTGGGGTCTACGACATGCTGTGCCGAGCGGACACCATGGGGGTCTTCCAGATTGAGAGCCGGGCCCAGATGTCCATGCTGCCCCGGCTCAAGCCTCGGTGCTTCTACGACCTGGTCATCCAGGTATCCATCGTTCGTCCCGGCCCCATCCAAGGCGGCATGGTCCACCCTTATCTGCGCCGGCGACGGGGAGAGGAGCCCGTCACATACGCACATCCCAGCCTAAGGCCCATCTTAGCGCGCACCCTCGGCGTGCCCATCTTTCAGGAACAAGTCATGGCCATGGCGGTCGCTGTGGGGGGCTTCACCCCTGGGCAGGCCGATGAATTGCGCCGAGCGATGGGCGCTTGGCGCAAGCGCGGAACCCTCGGCCCCTTGGCGGAGAAGCTCGTGGCCGGTATGCGCAGAAATGGCATATCCGACGAATACGCCGATCAAATCTGCAACCAAATTCGAGGGTTTGGGGAGTATGGGTTTCCCGAATCCCATGCCGCGAGCTTCGCCCGACTGGTCTATGTCTCCGCTTGGCTCAAGCACCACTACCCAGGGGCATTCTGTGCCTCCCTGCTCAACAGCCAACCCATGGGTTTTTACAGTGCCCGCTCCCTGCTCGATGACGCCCAGCGGCACGGGGTACGGGTGCGCCCTCTCGATGTACAGCACAGCATGTGGGACAACACCCTCGAAGCTGGACCCGGTGCTCAATGGGACATCCGGCTCGGTATGCGCCAAATCCGCGGGATGTCCAGAGAGGCTGCACTGCGCATAGAGACCGCCCGATCAAGCGATGGTCCTTTTCTCTCCATCGCAAACATCCAAGGCCGGGCCAACCTGGACCGAGGTGCACTCGGGGCACTCGCCCGGGCCGACGCTCTCTGTGGACTGGCTCCCAACCGGCGCCAAGCCCTGTGGACCGTTCAAGGCTTGTACGATCTACCGTTATTTCGTGGCCTCCAGCGCCCAGATGGGGTCGTTCTGCCCCGGCCAAGCGCCGTCGATGAGATGCGAGAAGACTACCGCAGCCTGGGCCTGAGCCTGGTACACAACCCAGTCGGAATGGTGCGATCTCGGCTCGACCGCGAGGGCTTTGTCACCGCGGCCCAGGTACAGCAGATCTCCGGAGGCCGAACCGTACGGGTCGCAGGCATGGTCGCCCACCGACAGCGCCCGAGCACCGCCAAAGGAGTGGTATTCATGACCCTGGAAGACGAAACCGGGTTGTTAAACATTGTGATCAAGCCCCACACTTTCGAGCGACAGCGAAAAATAATTGTTCAGCACAACCTGCTTGAGATCACCGCTAAGGTACAGCGAGATGGCCTCTCTGTGAGCCTGCTCGCATCACACTTTTCTACCCTTGAAGCCCCCCAGCCAGAAAGTTTGACGAGCCGAGACTTCCGCTAAAGGTGTACGATCCTCAGACTATGCTCCCCACCAACCCATGTGCTCCCTTCCTAATCGCAGCCCTCGCAGGGCTTGGGTGTGGAAATGGCGTCCTGAACAAGATTGACGTGAGCGATGAAACCGGAACCGCCCCGCCGGCCGAAGACACCGCCGCACCGCCGCCGCCAGATGACGGGGGAGTCACCGATGACACCGCCGAACCGGAGGTCGAGATCAGTCCGACCCACCCACGACTGTTCTTCTCCACAGCGGACATTCCTCGCCTTCAGGCACAAATATTCGACTTCGAGCGGGCAGAGATTGTCACCACCTGGGACCGAGCCATCACCGATTTAAGGGACCCCTCGGCACTGCCTCTGGCCGATGGAGTCAGCCCACCGACCACCGACGAGGACTGGGCGGACCTGGTGGGACCACTGCCCACCCTGGCGATGTACTCCCTGTTCACCGAGGATGTAGAAGTCTACGAGCAGACCTACGAATGGATGCGGCGAATCGTAGCCCTCGAGGACTGGGGATCTGGGACGGCTGCAAACCATGACCGCGGCGCTGCCCTCACATTGCAGGCCATGGCCACCGCCTACGACATGCTCCATGACCAGATGTCGCCCACCGACCGAATGGCGACCCGCACCAAGATCATCCAACAAGCCACAGCACTGTACCAAGCCCTCACCACCGAGCCCAGGGTCGAGTGGGCGGACCACTGGAACAGCCGGGATGCCCAAGTCGCCCATACCGCCTTGATGATGGCAGGCCTGGTGACCGAGCATGACTACCCAAGCTCGGCCGACTGGCTGGCGCGGGCACGAACCTTCGTTCACACCACAGTCAGCGGACTCGAGACCATCGGTGACGGAAGCTGGCCCGAGGGTCCAAGCATGGCGGCAGACACACTAACCAGCACCGTGCAGATCCTCCGACTCATGGAACGCCACTTCGGACTCAACTTGGAAACCCATCCGTGGATTCAAGCCCACAGCATGGCCATGCTTCGCACTGCACGACCCGGTGGGGCCGCCGTCATGAGCGTCGGAGATGGGAACGCCACTTGGCTGAGGGGCCCCGAACATATCGCTTGTTTTGTGGATGGGTATGCCACCGAACACGCCGCAACAGGACTGATGAGCCAGCACCTCTTGGTGGAAGATGGCAGCAGCCGAAAGCATGAACTGTGGTTGGAATTTCTCTGGTGTGATCCCCTGACAGAGCCGTTTGTGCCCAGCCCCTCAATACAAAAGACCCACCACTTCGAAGAATGGGGAGTGGTGACCTGGCACAGCGGCTTCTCGGCCACAGACAGCAGCCTAATCTTCAAGTCCGGCCCACCGAACTCCCAGACTCTGTGGAGTCAGGTGCGCGAAGAAGACATCGACCCGTCCACCTTGGGCGTCGGCCACCTTCACCCAGACGCTGGAAGCTTCGGCTGGTACCCGATGGGCACGGCCGTAATCACTATGGGAGGCACTCAGGCCCCCAAGAGAACGGCACTATCCAACACATATACCTTCACCGCTGAACACTCCATTGACCGCGGCTGGGGGCCCTGGGAGCACAGTGATTGGTGGTCACCGGACAGCTTCTTTGAGCAAGTCGGAGACCTCTGGGACGTGGGTCAGCTGGGTGAATGGGGCATTGACTTTGGCCCCGCCGAGGCCCTCATCGATGCTGACGCCACCATTGAATTGGTGAATACAAAGCGAGGAGTGACCGTCATGGGCGGGCAATTTGGGGCCATGTATCCCAATGAATTTGCGGGCTACGAGGGCTTTTGGGACCTGGGTATCCAGCGCATGAGTCGCTTTTTGGTCATCACTCCCGAACAAGTCGTCTTGGTGTTCGACCACATTGACCAAAACACCACACTCACCCACAAGGCCCACTTCAACTCGACTACCGCCGCCTTCTCAGTCAGTGGCACGAGCGGGTTCCTGTCGACACCCGATGGAAACAGTTGGGCGGTGGACGCCTTGACTGGCGGTACCTTGAGCACAGCACAGCTGATTCAGCGGGTCGATCAACCCAGTGGTCCCTGGTCCAATCAGCTGATCATCTCCAACTACACCGCCCCGGGCCACAACCACCATCTGACGGCCCTGCGCTCCAGTTCTCAGTCGGTGTCTCTCACCCGCTGGGAGCCAATCGAGGGCGGCGTAGAGGCGGACCTGACCATCTACAGTGACGGTGTGAGCAGCACCTATGGCATCCGTCTCGCGACCGATGCCAATCCCGTCGACCGACAAACCTTCCTCGGGTTCGAAGGTTTTATGGGACTCGCACCCGGCACTGAGTCCGAGATCCGCTTCTAAACGGCTGGCGAGCGACGTCCGCACAGCGTAGGGATCGAACATAGGGGGACTCATGGGACTCGATACACGCGTGAACTGCTGCCCTGATGGGCTCGTGACCGACCGAAAGCGGCGCATAAAGGTACTGGACTGCACCATTCGAGATGGCGGCATCTGCAACCAATGGGGCTTTGACCACGGCGTGGTCCGGCGTGTATTTGAAGCGCTCGTGGCAGCAGGCCTGGACTATATGGAGGTTGGATACAAGACAACCGATGGCCTGTTCAACCGAAACGAGGTCGGCCCCTGGCGTTTTTGCGACGAAGCCGACCTGGCGCAAGTCATCAGCCCCAGTACGCTCAAAATCGCCACCATGGTCGATGTGGGTCGTATCCGGCCAGAAGACATTCCCCCCTGTGCCGACTCATCCATCGATGTCATCCGAATCGCCACCTATGCCCACCAGATGGATGACGCGCTTCGCTTGCTCGATCACTGCCTAAAGCAGGGATACGAAACCTTCATGAATGTGATGGCGGTGTCGACCCTCGCTCCAGATGATGTGGACACTTTCCTCGTCCAGCTGGCCAAGTCAGGCATTCACAATGTGGCCCTCGTCGACTCCTATGGAGCCCTGTATCCATACCATGTGCGCTACTTGGTCCATAAGTACATGAACTACCTCGGTGAATCCATCAAGGTAGGTGTCCACTTTCACAACAACCAACAACAGGCCTTCGCCAACTCCATCGCCGCCATCGATGAGGGGGTCGACTTCGTGGACGCCACCCTGCATGGAATCGGTCGAGGGGCAGGCAACTGCCCTCTCGAGCTGCTGCTGTTCTATCTGGACAACCCCAAGTACGACGTGCGGCCCATCCTCGACTTGGTTGAGGAGTTTGCGTCCATGAGGGATGAGCTCCGCTGGGGCTACCACCTCCCCTATGCCATCTCGGGCTTCTTCAATGTCCACCCAAAGAACGCCATGAAGCGGATGGCAACCGCCGACCGCTATCAGGTGAGGGAGATGTTCCAGTCGCTGACTGAGGAGTCTTGAACGCAAACCAACCCACCTTGGCGAGAGCAATCTCCCGCTGAGATGGGTTGTTGGCCTTAGTCTTTGCTCACCCAAGAGGCCTGGGCGCTCATTGCACCCAATCTGTCAGCCGTTCCGATCAACCGAGCGAGTTCCCTTGCCTCGGTGGAGGTGCCAACCTCGTTGACCATCGCGCGAAGGGCCTGCAGGTCAACCTCTGCGGCGTGGGGGCTCTGACGGAGCACCTCGGCGAAGGTGGCTGCAGCGTAGGCCAGCTTCAGACCGTCGCTCGAGTCCGCAGGGTCGCCCACCAAGCTGTCCGCGTCGAAGCCAAAGGCTCGCTCGGTGGCCTTACTGTCTGCACCGGGCTTCTCCCAGCGCACCCGAACCGTAGCAAGCTCTCCATCGTGGTCTTCTGCCAGCACGACTTGGTACAGTGCGGTCACACTGTGGCCCGAACCCACCTCGCCTGCATCGACTCGGTCGTTGCGGAAATCCCTATCCGCAATGTCCCGGTTTTCGTAGCCAATCAAGCGGTATGCCTCGACTGCCTCTGGGTTGAATTCGACCTGAATCTTGGTATCCCGAGCCACCGTGATCATCGTTCCACCAATCTTTTCACCGAAGATGCGGTCGGATTCCTTGGCGGTGTCCACATAGAAGTTGTTGCCATCGCCCTTGTTGGCAAGCTGCTCCATCAGTGTGTCTCGGTAGTTGCCCTGGCCATAGCCGATGGTCGAGAGGGTGACGCCCTGGTCCGCGTAGCCCTTGATCTGGCTGAGCATGTCACCCCATGAGTTCGTGCCCACATTGGCATCGCCATCGCTGAGAATGATGACCCGGTTCTCCGCACCTTTCACGAATGCCTCATCCGCCATCTCGTATGCGAGATCAATGCCCGAAGACATCGCCGTCGAACCACCGGAGCTCAACGAGTCGATGGCCCTGTGAATTCGCTGGGCCTGAGTCGCCTCAGTGGGCTCCAAAATCCGAGCCACCCGGCCCGCGTAGGTCGCCATGGCCACCGTGTCGCCTTCCTGAAGATTGTCCACCAAGGTAT
>CAWVVG010000156.1:0-7767 GCA_963932775.1 uncultured bacterium | reverse complement strand
CTCGAGAGACCACACCCTTTACCCCTTGGGTGGGACCATCCGGACAGACCACCGCGGGTACCAGCTTGGACCCCATTGCTGCGGGCGGATTCTCCCTGGCTGACTTTGACGGGGATGGAGTCTTGGATTTATTCCTGCCTCAAGTGGGAGATGACCAGCTGTATATGAGTGCCTTTTCTGACGGGCCGGAAGACGAAGGGCCCAGTCGATTGCCGAGCACTCTCGGCGGCTCCACCGCGGGGAGTACGGCCGTGGACATTGATGGCGATGGGGACTTGGATCTGTTCTTGACCCGTCCGACCGGGGGTCACAGCCTATGGGTCAATGACGGCCTCGGCGTCTTCTCGGACGGTACTGATGATGCGGGCTTGGGTGAACAGGGCTGGCCTGCGGGGGGGGCAAACTTTGCGGACATGGATGGCGATGGCGACTTGGACCTGTTCGTGATCACGTTCAGGAACTGTGACACCATCCTTGGAGCCATCACGGAGAACCCGTACACGGATGGCCCACAAGCCCTGTGGGAGAACCTTGGGGATGGAACATTTCGAGATGTGAGTGAGCGCATCGTCGGCCATCCGGAGGGCCTCGGAAGACTTCGGGCTGCAAGCTGGATCGATGCCGATCTCGATGGGGACCCGGACCTTTATGCCGTGGCTGATCGGGCCTTCAATGCGGACTGCATCCACGACAACCAGTTCTTCCGAAATGAAGGCGGGAGCTTCGAGGATTTTTCTGAAGCCACGAGCCTGGGGATCCGGATGGAGGGCATGGGGATCGGAGTCGGCGATATCAATGCAGATGGTGTACCTGACTTCTTTATGTCCGACATGCAGCGGCTGTGGCTGGTCGAGTCGGATGGGTTTGGTGGCTGGTACGACGGTAGCTTCGCTCGGAATCTGGTCACATCTGCTGAGGCCTCAGATCGCTGGAGCGGGTGGTCGGGTGACCTGATGGATGTAGACAATGACTCCGACCTGGATGTGTACGTGACCTTTGGTGGTCTGCCGGATGCACCCAGCGCCTCCATGAATCCGTGGGAGCAACCCGACGGACTGTGGGTTCAGCAAGCGGACGGCAGTTTCTCGCAGGTGGCCGATGATTGGGGGGTCGCCAACACCGGCAGCAACCGGGCGGGACATGCGGTGGACCTAAATGGCGACGGATGGATGGACCTGTTTACCCGTGAAATCAATGGCGAGGTCGCGGGCTATATTGCTTCCTGTGGTTCAGCGGCCTGGACCACCATCGAGCTCAAGGGCTTGGGCGTCAACACCGGAGCGATCGGGGCCACGATCGTTGTGACCACGACCGGCTCCCCTCAAACCCGCTGGGTCACCCTTGGAACCACAGGGCTCCAGTCGTCCGTGCCCGGCCGCGCGCACTTTGGTTTGGCCGGTGCGACCCTATTCGATGTGGATGTGAACTGGCCTGATGGCACGGCGTCTCGCTTTAGCGATCAGCCAGTCAACCGGCACTTGGTCATCGAGCGTCGTCACTGAGCCGCGCGCGTGCAGCGTGTTCGGAGCGGTGAATGTTTAGCGATGCTTCTTCAGTCGCCTGCTCTTTTTTCGCTTCTGGACCGGATGCTTGGCCTCATGGGTCAGGGACCGACGGAGCTTCTCCATGTCATCTGGCAGCGGGCAGGTGAACCGCAGTTGCTCCCCGGTGCTGGGGTGCTTGATACCGAGGACTACAGCGTGCAAGCACAGTCGGGTAGCGATTCGTTGGGATGCGGCGTTTCCGTAGCGGTCATCTCCGAGGATTGGCATGTCGGCTTCGGAGAGGTGAATCCGGACCTGGTGGGTTCGGCCAGTGTGCAGCTTCGCCTCGACCAGGTTTGCCTTCTTACCCACCCGCCCCAATAGGGTGAACTGGGTCTTGGCTTTCCGCGCAAATGTTGGGAGTGGGGGCTCGACGGAGCCTCGAAGTCCGTCACCTCGGTCATCGACCAGGTGGTTCTCCACACTCCACTCCTTGTCTGGTGTGCGTCCGAGTACAATCGCAAGGTACCGCCGCTCGACGGTGTGTTTCTCCAGCTGGTCCTTGATGTGAAGCTGGGCCTCGCGATTTAGGGCCACCATCATCAGTCCGCTGGTTCCCTGGTCTATGCGGTGCACCGCGAGTGCTGTGCTTCGGGTGAGCTTGCTCACAAGTCCGAGGGCGTTGAGGTGCCCGCCTACTTTTCCGGCCGGCACGCTGAGCATTCCAGAAGGCTTCCAGAACACCACAATGTCTTTATCTTTATGAATGATCACCAGATCCCGGCCTGGAGTCAGGCGAGTGGCATCGAGGCGCAGTTCAACCTGGAAGGGCTCGATATCTCGGCCGCCATCCTGCGTAGGAATTCCATGAAAGAAGACCTTTCCATTGCTCAGAGCCTTCTTGACCTCCGAGTTGGATAGTCCAAGTCGTCCCAAATGTTCCGAGAGTTTCATGTCTTGTCCCGCCGTGTTGGCCTCGGGTGTCTATCCCGACGGTGAGGTTCCTGAGCCTTCTTTCCCACTGGCAGGCCTTCAGAATGCAAAATGAGCAGGTTGGTTGGCGGGGTTCCACCATCAAGAACTTGATCGCGGAGGTACAGAAGTCTGAATAGACTCCCGCATGCGCTTTCTTCACACCATGCTTCGAGTTCAGGATCTGGACGCCGCAATTCACTTTTTTGGGCTGCTGGGCCTCAACGAGATCCGTCGTCGAGAATCAGAGAGGGGTCAGTTCACCTTGGTCTTCCTCTCAGCAGGCGATGGTGAGGCGGAGCTTGAGTTGACCCACAACTGGGGCCAAGAGACCCCGTACTCTGGGGGTCGAAACTTTGGGCATGTGGCCTACGAGGTGGACGACATCTATGCGCTCTGTCAGCACCTGATGGACGAGGGCGTGACGATTCTTCGGCCACCCCGGGATGGCCGCATGGCCTTTGTTCGAAGTCCCGATCAGATCTCGGTTGAGCTATTGCAGAAGGGGGAAGCCCTGCCCACCCAAGACCCATGGTCGGACATGGCGAGCCAAGGAGAATGGTGATGACCAGCGACCCCTTAAAAGAACTGACCGGACCCACGATCCACAGCTACGACCACCAAGCAGAGTCGTTCTGGGAAGGAACTCGAGACCACGACGTAAGCCAGAACATCGCGGCGTTGGTGCGCGCGCTCGGACCGGATCTTCCCCAGCGGATTCTCGACTTTGGATGCGGGCCTGGACGCGACTTGGCGGCGTGGCGGTCTTTGGGGCATGAGCCAGTGGGCGTCGAAGGCTCTGCCAATTTTTGTGAGATGGCTCGAGCTCACTCTGGCTGCGAAGTCTTGCACCAGAACTTTCTTTCTCTTGATCTACCTGCCGAGCATTTTGATGGTGTCTTCGCGAATGCGAGTCTCTTTCATGTTCCTGTATTGGCGTTGCCCCGTGTCTTGGATGATCTGTTCGCGACCCTCAAGCCGGGGGGGGCTCTGTTCTCGTCGAATCCTCGGGGTGCGAATGTCGAAGGGTGGAACGGATCCCGGTATGGCCGATACCATGACATAGACGCATGGACGGAATTCTTAGGGGATGCCGGCTTTGTTCCCATCGAGCATTATTACCGACCAACGGGGCTTCCCCGTGACCAGCAACCATGGCTGGCCTGTACCTTCCGTCGGCCCGAGTAGCGCTTCGAAGTATTCACAGGGAATAATGGGGCTGTGCTGAACATTCTGTGGTTGAGGTATGGTTTGAAGACTGGTTTGAAGATTGGGTTTTTCGGTATCCTTCTGGCAGGCTGTGGCTCCCCGTCTCGGGCTGGTGGTGGCTTTGTGTCGCCTCGCCCGGATGCAGTGGTCAAGACGGACACGGAGTGGAAGAGCACGCTGACCAGCGACCAATACAAGATTCTTAGAAGGCAGGGGACTGAGCGGGCATTCACCGGCAAGTATTGGGACAACAAGGCTGCGGGAATTTATGCATGCGGAGGGTGTGGGCTTGCCCTGTTCTCATCGGAAGCGAAGTTCAAGTCCGGTACTGGCTGGCCCAGCTTTAGCCAGCCGCTCGCAAAGGACGCGCTCGCCGACACAGAGGACCGTACCCTGGCGATGAGTCGAACGGAGATTCTTTGCAATCGTTGTGGAGGTCACCTCGGGCATGTCTTTGAGGATGGGCCGCAGCCCACGGGACTGCGCTACTGTGTGAATGGCAATGCATTGGATTTCTTGGTGAAGGAAGAAGGGAAATGAGGCTCTTGCTGCTGCTCGTTTTGACCGCGTGTGGGGATGCATCGGTTGCAGCGGCCCCATCGAAGGCCGCGGCTCCTGCAGCTGAAGGCTTGGCGGTGGCGGTGTTTGCCGGTGGGTGCTTTTGGTGCATGGAGGCTCCCTTCGAAAAGCTGGCGGGCGTGGTCAGCGTTGAGTCTGGCTACACCGGAGGTCCAGAAATAGGGCCGACATACCATGCCGTCGCCCGGGGTGCGACGGGTCACTTTGAGGCGATTCGAGTGGTCTTTCGCCCGGATGAAGTCGGCTACTCAAAGCTACTGAGCGTGTTCTGGCACAATGTGGATCCCACCCAAGCCAATGGTCAGTTCTGCGACAAGGGTGACCAATACCGCACGGCAATTTTTGTGGGCACGCCCGGCGAAAAGACGCTCGCGGAGTCTTCAAAGAAGATGATTGAGGGGGCTTTAGAGCGACCGGTCGTGACCCCGGTGCTGGATGCGAGCACGTTCTGGTTGGCCGAGGATTACCACCAGGACTTCTACAAGAAGAATCCGACCCGCTACCACAGCTACCGGGCAGGTTGCGGTCGGGACAAACGGCTTGAGCAGCTGTGGGGAAATCTCGCAGGCTCCTGAGCCTATTCGACCATCACCCCGTCTCGGTAGAAACTCAGGTTGTTCAGGTACCGCTGGCTTGCGGAGTCATCCACCAAGATGACGATCAAGGTGTTGACCTCGCCGGGTCGTCCCACATCTGCCAGAGACCAACTCATCGGTGTGCTGCCCAAGCTCATCCTTCCCAGGATTTCTCCGTTCACCATCACTTGAATACCGTCGTCGACTGCCTCGGCGTTGACAGTATAGATGCCCGCATCTTCCCCGGGTTCAATCCAGAAATCGCATGCCACATAGGTGTAGGTAGCGAAGGCAAAAGTGGCCAAGTGGGAGCTCGACGAGAAGGTGATGGGGCCGGTCACTGGCGTGGGAGCCCCCGCTCCAGTGATGACGTGTTCGCGCATCACGGCAAAGTCAGCCATCGCATCACTTGAATCGATCAAGCCGTGGGCTCCGGACGGTTCGTACCAGTATAAATCGTCGTCACCATGGGAGGTGACGGAGTAGTCGGGGTGAGACGTGGTCTCGTGGTCTAGGCCGTCGTCGTAGACATACCACCCGGCAGAGAACCCCGAGAAGACCCGTCCATTTCCGGCGAGGTTGATGGTCTCCGCCGCTGTATCGGGGTCGTCGGAGAGTACGATGATTTTAGCTGTGTCCGGGGTGTCGTCTGTGGGGGTGTAGCTGACCGAGATGACCCGTTCTTCAGCTGGATTTAGGGTCCAAGGAAGGGGACCGTTGACCCCCCAGTGGATGTTCAGTGTCATCTCTGCGCTTGCACTCACGAAACGGAGATCGGAGATGGTGAGGTTCGCATCTCCGATGTTGCTCACTGTGAAGTCGGTCTGAACGACATCCAGCACCGGAAGCACTCCGAAGTTGTGAAAGAGCGGGTTCACCCAAAGGTCGGGGACTCCATCATCGATGTGGGGCGGCACTCTGGCTTTGAGGTCCACGAAGAATTCAGGATCCACAGGATCGTTGCTCGAGATGATGACTTGGTCGGACGCAAGCCCAAAAACACTCGGTGTGAATTCAATCACGAGGTCGAGGGCGGTGCCTTCGTCGATGAGCACATCTCGCAATGCGATCACAGAAAAGGGTCCTGCGGGGTCAATCAAGGTGGCGTTGTAGACCAGCAAGGGCGCTTCCCCGACATTGGAAATGGTGACCAGTTCCAATGTCGGGGAAGCGCCATCCAGCGGTATCAAGCCGTAGTCCACGAATATGGGGTCGACTTCGATGCGCGGCTCTCCCCCCGAAACTCCACTCGTGGTCTTGTTCATGCCGTATTCGGAGCAAGCGAATCCGAACAGAATGGGAAGCCAACGAACCATAGTCTTCAAAGTAGGACAACTTTGGGTTCACGGCAACCCTTGGCGTTTACGGACCAGACGTTAGTTGAGGCTGATGAAGACCCTTGTCCTGACGGCTTGTATGGCCCTTGCTGGATGTACAGACACTCGGGTGCCGGAACCAGGGCCGGTGATTGTGCTTGCGAGCTTTGACACCACCCGGGTCGATGCTTTGTCGACCTACGGCGGGCAGGGCGCTTGGACTCCGCGGCTGGACAGGCTCGCTGAGGTGGGTGTGCGCTTTGACTGGGCGTTCAGTTCTTTGCCTACCACGCTCGGGTCTCACACCACGATGATGTCTGGCCTCGACACCCATGGCCATGGTGTGCCACGAAACGGGCAGCCTGTACCCGACACTATTCCCTTGTTGGCCGAACGCTTGGCAGACGCAGGGTGGGACCGAATCGGCGTTGTCGGGGCCATGCCGCTCGAGTCTGATATGGGCCTGGATCGCGGGTTTCGGGTCTATTTGGACACAGAGTACAGCTCTTGGTTTGGGTCCCCCCGCCGGACGGCCGACGAGGTCACGGATGTGGCCCTCAAGGCCATTGATGAGCGACCCGGTGGCGAACCCTTGTTCTTGTTCGTCCACTACTATGACCCCCATTCGCCCTGGGAGGCAGCCCCTCAAGCGATACGGGACCAATTTGTACCCCCGGAATTCAAGATCGACCGAGGCGGTCTGAAGGGCCTCGATGTATTTCGAAACCGAGCGAGAAAGGGCAAGGCCTTGAGCCGGAAACGGGTTCGTCAGGCGAGAGGGCTGTACCTTGCTCAAGTGAACTGGACAGACGAACAATTTGGACGTCTGCTGGATGGTCTTGAGACTCGTGGTTTGATGGATGATTCTCTGATAATCATGACGGCTGACCATGGTGAGATGCTGAATGAACATCGTTTGGGTCAGGTGTATACCCACGGTCCAGACGTGGACCTTCCCATCATTCATGTCCCGATGATCATTGCTGGGAGGGGTCGATTTGAGACGCCAAAGGGCACCGTCGTTGAGCGACAGGTTCGCCTGGCTGACCTGGGGAGCACCGTGCTCGGGGCCGCTGGAATTGAGAGTACCCTGGGGCACGGGGAGGACCTGGCAGCGGTTTGGTCGGGTGAGGCCGGTCCCCCACCGGTTCACTTTGCAGAGGCCACTCGGTCGGGTGTGAACCTGAAAAAAGGGAAAGCTCTTGAAGGTGTATGGCCCAATCTGGACTTTGAGCGTACCGTCATCGATGGGGATGCCATGCTGGTCTACACCCCCTGGCGAGGAGACCCGCCGGCCTTGTTCTCGGTCTCGATGGGCCAACCCAGCCTTGAAGATCCGGACAAGGTCGTGGAGCTGAAGGCTGCACTGGATGTATGGGATGCATCAGCCCCCAAGCTTGGGGAGGTCACCATGGATGCGGAGACAGAGGAGGCGTTGCGGCAGCTGGGGTACCTGGACTGAGTCCAGCTTATTCGGTCGGGGCACCACTCTCGTACCAAGCGGCCACGATGTCCCGTTCGGCGTCCGTCATTTGAGTCATGTTGCCGATGGGCATGGTCCGAAGAGTGACGGTTCGTTCGTAGATGCTGTCCTTCTTGGCGACTATCTGCTGAGGGTCATCCATCATCATT
>CAWVVG010000155.1:0-7773 GCA_963932775.1 uncultured bacterium | reverse complement strand
CGCTGGCTTGTTGTAGAACTCATCACCCGCAAGTCCCATGATTTTCCAACCATGAGCGGTGTAATAGCTGTAGACCAGGTTTCCATCTGGGGTGACCTGTGGAGACTGCGCTCCACCAATCACGTTGGTAATCTGGAGAAATTCACCAGTGGCAGGGTCGTAGCTAAAGATGTTGAAGATGGTCGTCGGATCGGCTGAGAAGTAAATCTTGCCGTCCAATGCCGACCAATGAGCATCGAGTTCTTCCCAAGCATCCACCATGATTGGGCGAACATCGGTCCCATCTTTATTCATGATGTACAGGTTCTGTTGGTAGTTCCGGAAGATGCCCAGCACGAGCTGCTCACCATCCGGTGACCAATCCACCACCTGCAACCACGTGCCGTCAGTGAAGTTCGTGAGGTGCTTCTTGTCGGACCCATCAATCTTGGCGGTGGCCAGATTCATGGTTCCATCGGTGTACTGAAAGAACGCCATGGTCTCGCCGTCCGGCGACATGGACGGATCCGTGCTCCGCTCGGTGTTGGGGATCTTATGGAAGCTCCCCTCCTCTTTCAACTCCCGACCGAACCCGAGAAACTTCTTCCGTTCCCGAGTCAGTGTGGTCTGATTGCCACGCGTCTTCTCCCGGAGGGGCATGTCGTAGTACCACAACGACTTCCAGTTGTAGCCATTCATGTCTGGCTTCACACCCAAGATGGCGGCGAAGTCCTGGTGGTTTTGGTCCTCGCGACCTGTCACGACAACCGCATCCTTGCCCGGGACAAAGTCCCAACCATGTTCAAAGTCTGCGCGGAAATGGGTAGACTCGAGTCTATCCAACAGGATCCGGCCCCCGTCGCTCTGGGTGGTCCCGGTGAAGTTTGGATACTTCCCCTCGTCGCCGGTGGCGATCACTACGTTGCCACGGTTGAGCCACCCAAGGTGCTTGCCGTCGGCCGATGCCCTGGGCTCGAACTGGTAGGTGCCCGTGCCTTCTTTGCCCTTCTCTCGTTCCCAGGCCTTCTTGCCCATGAACTCGTCCCGGTTCTTGGGGCTCTTGAATTCCCATTCCTGGTAACTGGAGAGCAGCTCACGGCCGACCACCTCACCCTCGGTCTTTACGTCTTCATACTGAGCGGTGTACCGCTCGGTGATGTAGGCACGCCAGTCGTCGTACAGTTCCTCGGCTGTCAGGCCAAGTACATCCTCGACCACGCTGACCCACTCCCAACGCCAGCGGCGACCGTGCTCGATTGCGAACCGAGCATAGGTGTCCTCGCCGAATCGCTGCCGGAGATACAGGCCAAAGTTGTAGCCCTGTTGGTAGTAGCGCTCCGAGTCGCCCCAGCCCCATTTACCGAAGCGTGTGTGCCACTCGTCGTATTCCAAGAGGCGGTCCTCAAGGGTCGACATACGGATGTTTTGGTCCCGAGAAGTAGTCCACCAGTTGTAGCCGGTGTTGTCCGACCAATACTCCGCGCCGCCCTCGGTCCAGAACACAGAGTCCGAGTCCGACAAGACCATCTCTGCACCCACAGCCACAGAACGCTGGCCAGTGGAAGCTACGTTGATGCCATTGCGGTACAAGCCACCCAACAGCACACCTTGAACGCCCTCTGCCATTGCAGCATTGGCCTTCAAGGAAACCACGTGAGCGAACTCATGAACGAAGACATCCGAGAACCATTCCATCCGGCCGCGACCACGATAGAAGAGTCCGCCTGGATTGGCTGAAAGCTCTACCCAGTCCCATGCGGGAATCGTGAACCCCTGCAGCTCATCGCCTTGGTTCAGCACAACGACGTGAATCTTCTCAGTAAGGAAGTAGTTGAACTCCGCACACATCTTCGGCCAGACTTCCTCTGCCGATTTGGTCATCTTGCGGGCGGCCCACTCTGCGGTGAGCGCATGGGCGTTGCCTTCTTCCTTGGCCTTCTTGCTCACTGGATAGTGCACATGAAAGTGGTCGGTCTCAATCGTGAACCATTCCAGATCGGAATGGTTCTGATTGAAAACAAACTTGGCTTCAGCGGAGCCTGAATGCACGGTGGCAATCGCGAAGATGGCCCCGATCAGAATCTGTGTGAGACGATGCAGCATTGGATAAGTCCTCAACATCAGTAACGAAGCTCGAGAGCCGTCGAGTATGTGGTCCCACGAGTGGGGTGAATTTGCTCAATCGGAAAGAACTGTAAGTCTTCCCCGGCGATGGAATGGCGTACAGCGACCAGAACATCGACGCCGCGCGTAACGTTTATCACTGCGCCAAGTTTTGCGTCTACGCTGGTGCCGTCGGAATCCTTAACTGGCTCCAGGTTCGCATCACCAAACAGCCCCGGTGATGCGGTCCCGATCCGGGTCTCCATGCGTTGCTGAATGTACCAGGTGTGGTGAATCGCTACCGGACCAACTTGGGCCATCAGCTCAAGGTCGTAATCCAGTAAATCGCCCGGCTTAATCCGCGCTTGAAACTGATGGTATTCGGTCTCAATTAGGTAGCTTACGGCACTGGAGAAGCGATGCGTGTACTGGATACCGGTCTTCAATGCGAAGGGTCCCATCTGCCGCTTTCCTGAGACGCCCCACCCCAAGTCAGGGGTGCCGGTTGTCCAGATGATGTTGTTGAATGTACTCGGTCCACCAATGTAGTTTCCGGGGCCATCATCGCCGGCCGGAGCCTTGTAAAAGACCTCTCCAATCAGTGAAGTGGTCGGTGCGGTTGAACGGTACAGTTCCAGTTTATAGCCAAAGGACGGGTCGCCCATCCCGGAGTCCTCGGTGCTGGTCCCGAGCTTGCTGTTGCTGAGCTTTGCGGCATGCCAAGGCATCCGCCACCACAGCTCTGAACGCCTGGTGAGTCCATACCGAACTGTCAAAGACCGGGTCTGGTATTGCCATTCGGCTGCCGAGAAGTCTTGGGCCTCGCCGTCCGAATCCCAGTAACCATCGGCTATTTTCTGCTCGTAGCCAAGGCCAGCTTCAAGCCAACCCTTGCCAATAATCAGTGGGCGTTCAACTTCCCGGGTTGCGAGAGAGTCGCGCATCGTCTTGGCCTCAAAGCCGGCGGCGAGAGCGCCACCAGCCCAAGGTAGAGCGAGCGTAAGCATAATGAATCGAAGCATGGCGAACCTCAACGGGTAAATCATGGGGCCGTTCTATCCCCCGCCGGAGCCTCAGTGTCAAGTGAAGGACCCCCAGTAAATGTTGGTTGCGATGGCCCCATCACCGCTCCTTGCCGAAGACGCCGCACACTGATAGTCGCCGACCTAGATTGAGCGGGGGGGCGTCATTCGATTCGGGATCACTTTTTTTCTGGCGGCCGTAGCAGGCTGCACACTACCGAAAGCCATCACTGGTTCGGAACCAGCCATCGTAGGACAGGACGTACGACTGACCATCCTGCACACCTCTGATGTGCACAGTCGGTTGCTCCCCTATCATTTCGAACCATCGTATACCGACACCGATGTGCTTGGACTTCCCGAAGCCAACCCATGTCCTGGGTACGATATCCTGCCTGATTGGTGCGATGAGAACTCCTATATTTATGGTGGCATCGCTCGCATTGGAGCAATCCTGGACGAGGAGAGAGCCCGCTCGGGGCGCGTGCTTCATCTAGATTCCGGCGACAGCTTCCAAGGGGCCCTGGTCTTCAACGAGTTTGATGGCGAGGCCGAGATGCGGCTGATGACCGAGGTTGGTCTCGACGCCGCCGTCGTCGCCAACCATGAGTTTGATAAGGGCGCAGCCAACCTAGCCCGCCAATACGGGGCCTGGGGCGGTTTCGATCTGCTGGCAGCAAACTACGACTTCGAGGATGGAGACCTTCCCTGGGCACCCGACCTTGAGGACATGATCCTTCCCAGCCGACTGTATGACCTTGATGGGCTTCGGGTCGGTGTGATTGGGCTCGGCAACGTCTCGTCGCTCAACTCCATTTACGACGAATCCAATTCAATGGGCATTAAAGTAATTGAGCCCGAGGAAGTCCTGCGACGAGAGGCATCCATCCTTCGCAGCCAGGGCGCGGACATTGTTATCGCGCTGTCCCACATGGGCCTCCATGAGGACATCCACCACGCAAAAACAGTGGAAGGGGTCGACATTTACATCGGCGGTCACCACCACATTGCCACCAAGCCACCCATCGTTGTGACCAACGAGAAGACTGGAAAATCGATTCCCATTGTTCACTCTGGGGCTTTCGCCAAGTTCATCGGACGCGTCGACTTCGTCATCCGGGATGGCGTGATTCAGAGCTTCGACCACAGCCTCCGCCCCGTGGCAAACTATACCGACGAATCCGGCACCTATCAGCTCCCCCGTAAGGCTGGAGTCATCGACATACTTGAAGAGTACGAAGAGGCGCTCGCCACTCAATACAACACCGCTCAGGTCATCGGGTACGCCGAGGAAACACTTCGTCGTTATTCGCTTAATGGCGGCGATAGTATGCTCGGCAACTTCGCGTCCGAGGCCATGCGCTTTTACCCCGGCGTCGAGACGGAGATTGCGCTCACCAATACCCTTGGCATTCGGGCCGACATTCCCGCCGGGGACATCACTGTCGATGCGTTGTTCAACTCGATGCCCTTCGACAACACCATCACCACAATGTTCTTGTCTGGCAGGGAGGTACAAGAACTCCTTGATTATGTATCGAACCGGTCCACCGACCGAGGTTGCTCCAGTCAAGCGCAGGTAGCTGGAATCGAATTCACCATGGTGTGCAACCCGGACAACCCTCGAGCCGAGGACATTCGCATCAACGGCATTGAACTCGACCCGGATGGCACCTACGAATTGGCCACAAATAACTACATCGCCCACGGAGGGTCGGGCTTCGAGGTTCTCGAACGGAACACGACCCAAGTGGACACCGGAATATCGATTCGAGATGTGGTCATGAGTGCCTTCATCCAGTACCACACCCTGCCGCAGGCGGGCGCTGGTGTCTGTGTAGAAGACGGTCGAATCACACCCCTGGATGAGTCATGAAGCTGCTCCCTCTCATCCTTCTTGGGTGCAACGGTACACCCCAGTCCAAGCCACTGGCACCCGAGCCTACTTTCCTTGAAGTCTCTGGCAGCCTTGAAGGGATGGCCTCGGATGATACCGGCGATGGCGGACAAGGGGTTCTCGAATTCTCCAATGAAGCCAGGACAATCAACGTCACTGCAACGACATTGGACCGGAACTCGGAGCCCTACGATTACGATGGCTGGGTCGAGGTCACGATCCGCCCAGGAACCATAAAGGGTGTATCTGGCGCCACTCAAACCACCGACACATGGGGCGAGGAACACTGGTTCGTGCAGGCTGTCGATGGTCAAGTCAGCACGCAGGTCTCTTTCAGTTCCAGTTTTGGCGACACCCGAGTCTGGATGGCAGCGGTCGGCGACATCGAACAGACCCCCAGTGGAGCGTCCTTCGCTACGGGAGTCACCGGGCCCCTGCCCGTCCAGCTGCCCACCATCGCACAGATGCAAGATGTGTCCGAGCTTGAAATCGATGACCCTTTCACGTCGAGCCCGATGACTGGCGAGTTCGTCACCCTTCGCACCGACGACCGAGAGGTCGTGGTCACTACGCTCACCACCAAGGGCTTCTGGGCCTCGGATCTCGGCGACGCGCCGGGAAATTACAGTGGCTTGTTCGTCTATACCTTCAACAAACCGGAAGGGGTTGCTGTGGGCGACAGGCTGAGCCTGCTGGGCGGTGGCGTCCAAGAGTATGTAGGTGCCACCCAGATCTCCTTCCCTCTTTATGAGGCCATGGATGGTGAGACCCTTGAGCCGCCTCCAGCAAGCATACTTTCGGACGAAACCTTGTGTGCGGACGACCGCCCCAACAATGGCGCCCTCGAGGCATATGAGTCTAGCCTTGTGACCGTCGCGGTGGGTACGATTCCCGATGACTTCAAGGAGACCCCACCTGGGACCGACTCCGATCTCGATTACGCCCAGTACTTAGAGTATGGACAATGGCCCATCGAGCTTCCAGGTGGATGCCGGGTCTACGTGGTCTCCAATACAACCGCACCCGAATTCGATCCGGTTGCGCATGCTGGACAAGACGTAGGGCCCATTACTGGAATGCTCTCCTACGTGAGAGCCGGTGGTCACAAGTGGATGGTTCTGGTGCGAAATCCAGAAGACCTGGGCCTGACCTCTGACGAAGATGCCGAGGTGCCAGACGGCCCTCCTTGGCCCCCACCTCTGCACCGCGGCACTCTACAGCCACAGTGCGAACACGATCACATTGGGGCCCATGCTGCCCCGAGAAAGGACTGAGTCATGCTCACAGTGCTAGCGCTTTCTTCCGTGGCCTTTGCCGGCGACTTTATGGACATCTGGGTGACCTCTGCTTTCGAGGACACCAATATCAATGCGGGTCCCGAGGCATACAGCCCTTCTGCAAACTTTGTGCAGCGAGGCAATCGAGCCTTCTTCGAGGACTACGAGAGCCGGTCAAGCGACGACATCTCCCGTGCGCAGTTGGTTCTATTTCGGGCCGATGAGGGCTACTGGCCTGGGTGGCGCACAGAAGCGGCGTTCGTGCTTCGGTACACCCCTTACCTGAACCCCGACCAGACCGAGCCCGGCACCAGCATCGAAGACGATGGGTCCTATGTGCGAATCATCAAGGAGCTCTCCGGAGAAGACCACTCCATCAGCCTCACAGGGTACGCGGTTGATTCTGGGCGATTCCGCCTCGGCTACTCCTACGACCTCACCTGGGGCGGGCGCGAGATCTACGCCTTCACCACCGGCGCGGCGCCCGGTGTGCGCCTTCAGTGGCAGAAGGACGGAGCCTACGCATTCGGCGGCGTGAAGAGTGCAGTCGGTGACTATGTGGACCCAGACACGCGCCTCAAGCGCAACCAGGCTTACTATGGCTACCTTGTTGGCGCTGGGACAGAAATCGGCGACAAACTGAAGCTTGAGGTCGGAGCAGGAACGTTCCAACAAGGACAAATCCAGAACGTGGACTACACCACGTCAACCTTGTACGGCGAGACCATCAACGCTCTCGGATACGCCGGACAGGTTGCATGGAGAAGCACAGCAGACCTGGGATGGATTGAATCTGCGGACCTGAAATTGTACCGAAACTCTCCCGAATTCGTGCAGGACTCGTACATCTCCCATCGTCAGGTCGATGGTTTTGGCATGTTGGTGCAGGCGGAGATCGATCGCTTGAGCCACAACCTCCTCGACCCTACATTGGGCGACTCCACGACAATAGAGACCGGCACCGCCGCTGACCTGCAGACCCTGTTCGTCAAAGACAACACCAGCGTTGGAATCGACATGGTGTACAAGGACCTCGCCTACATTCTATTCAACGTGCCCGGCCTCACATCTGGGGTAGCAATGAACCCCGATATGGCCCAAACAGCGCAACTGTACGGCCGACTCAAGGCATCTCACTACTTCGCCAACTCTCACTTCGCCCCAATGGTCGGTGTGGGTTGGATGCAGCCAGCTTCCTACGAAACCAGCGGCGGGACCTTTGTGCAGTACACAGAGCGAGACAAGGAGCAGGTGCCAGAGGGCCAAGAGCCTGCACCCATCATGTCGGGGATCGCTGGGGTTCAAGTGGACATGAGCAAGTCGGTCGTCATCGTCGGCGAGGTGCTCTACACCGTGGACCAAAACCAGTCAGAGTTCGTCAAGACCGATGCCAACCCCGAGGGCCTTCGCGTGGCAGCGCCCGACAATGAGCAGAACGTGCTGGGCATCAACATAATGATGCGGGCCCGCTTCTAACGGCGAATGCCCGTAGCTC
>CAWVVG010000154.1:0-7773 GCA_963932775.1 uncultured bacterium | reverse complement strand
GGATGGTGCGTGTCATAGTGCCTCCAGGGCCATTGTAAGAGATACCCTGGTAAACCGCAGACCAAACTATGGAGACCGGTTAGGTCGGGCGTTCTATTGGGGGTTGTTCCGTGGCATTGCTGAAAATTTTTGCTGTTTCAGCCGTGGTTTTTTTCATTACCCGATGGCTTCGCCGTGCTTTGAGTGGGGAGCGCAGCCTCTCACCCAGCGGGAAACCATGGTGGGACAACGATAGCCATCGGACAGATGAGACCCGTCGAGCAGCCGACAAGCCCACGCTGACAACCCTGAATTTTCAGCGCGATCCGTATGAGGTTCTTGGCCTGGAAAAGGGTGCCTCGCGGACACTGGTCGACGAAGCTCGGACTGCGATGTTGGCCCAGAATAGCCCCGAAGCGGTTGAGGGCATGAGCGATGACATTCAAGCGCTAGCGCGACGAAATACAGACGAAATTGAAGATGCCTATGCGGCAGTGACCGAGGATGAAACATGATGATCTTGAAGCTTCCGCGCGGTGCCAAGTTGGCGCTAATTATTGCTGCAGTGTTGTGGTTCACCCACCGCCCGCTCACAGAGATTGCCATCGACTGGATGTGGTTCGATGCCGCAGGCTACATCGGTATCTTTAAGACCAGCATCACCGCCCGTGCCGCATTGTTCGGGGTGGGTGCGCTGTTGTCGGCGATCTTCATCGGGCTGAACATCCGTTTTGCCTTCAAGGCTCAGCCCATTCAAGCTGATGCCTTCCGCTTGGTGAGTGGCGAAGTGCTGGTGGACCCGGCTCGAATGGCTGGGTTGCTCAAGGTGGTCGGTTGGTTGGCAACCTTGTTGCCCGCGCTGGTCTTTGGAATGGTCGCGTCTTCTCTTTGGCTGGATGTGCTCAGCTTCGTGGATCGGGTGCCCTTCGGCATTGAGGACGCGGTCTTCGGTCACGACGTTTCATTCTACGTCTTTGAGCTGCCGATGATTGCCTATGCGCGCAGCATTGGCGTTGGAACGGTGGTGGTCACCATCATCGCCACCGGGGTGTACTACCTCTTTCACCAATCCACCATGGGCACGGGTCCAGAACCCCTGTCCAAGGTCGCTCGGAAACACCTGTTTGCGTTGGGTGGGCTTCTGTTTGTATTTGCAGCCATGGGCTGGTGGCTGGACCGCTACGACCTGCTGTTCCAGCGTGAAGGCGCTGTATGGGGCGTGGGCTACACCGATGAACATGCCCGCATACCGGCATTCAGTATCATGATGGTGGCCGCTTTGGGGACCTCGGTCGCCATGTTCGCCAGCGTGCGGAACGGCAACTTGAAGATCCCAGTGACCGCGCTCGGAGCCTATTTTATCGCCCGAATGCTCATTGCTGGTGCTTGGCCTAATGTGGTCCAACAGTACAGCGTTACGCCGAATGAACTCGGCAAGGAGAGCGTGTACCTCGACCGAAATATTGAGGCGACTCGCACAGCCTTTGCACTCGATCGCATCGAAGTGAAGGCATTTGATGCGTCCACTGAACTCACGATGAATGATCTGGAAGCAAACCCACGGACCATTGAGAACATTCGGGTCTGGGATGATCGGCCCTTGCTTACGACGCTGCGGCAGATGCAAGAGATTCGGCTGTACTACGATTTCGCTGATGTGGATGTGGACCGCTACGACATCGACGGCAAGTCACGACAGGTGATGCTCGCGCCCCGTGAGTTTAACTTCGCGAATGTGCCAGCAAACGCGCAGTCTTGGTTCAATGAACACATGCAGTACACCCACGGGTATGGCCTCACCATGAGTCCGGTAAATGTGGTCACCCCAGAGGGGCTGCCATCTCTGTTTATTCAGGACATTCCGCCGGTCTCCAGTGTGGGCATCGAGATCGATCGACCAGAGGTCTACTATGGTGAGCTCACCGATCGCTTTGTGTTGGTGCAGACCGACGCGGACGAATTTGACTACCCGAACGGCGATCAGAATGCCTACACCAAGTACGAGGGCAAAGGCGGTGTAGCCATCGGGTCGACACTGCGGAAGACGCTCTTTAGCCTGTATTACCAGTCGTTCGACATCCTGCTGAGCAACTACCTCAATGCCGACTCCAAGATCATGTTCCGCCGGCAGGTGAAGGAGCGCGTCTCAACACTCGCACCATTCCTCCATCTGGACAGGGACCCATACATCGTCGTCGCTGACGGCCGAATGGTGTGGATGATGGATGCGTATACCGTCGCGGATGCCTTCCCATACGCCGAGCAATTTATGCTGCCCGGTCGATCGATCAACTACATCCGAAACTCGGTCAAGGTGGTTGTGGACGCCTACGATGGCACTGTTGACTTCTACATCTCGGATGCCGAAGACCCCATGATCCAGGTGTACAGCCGGATCTTTCCCGATGCGTTCAAGCCCATGGAAGAGCTTCCGGAGAGCTTGTTGCCTCACATCCGATACCCATCGGATTTCTTCGACATTCAAGCTGCGATGTATCGTGCGTACCACATGACCGACACCACTGTGTTCTACAACAAAGAAGACATGTGGGAGGCTCCCAAGGAGCTGTTTGGCTCCAAAGAGCAGATCATGCAGAGCTACTACTTGATCATGAAGCTGCCTGAGGAAGAACGGGAAGAGTTCATTCTCCTCGTACCATTCGTGCCCACCAACAAGGACAATATGATCTCTTGGCTGGCCGCTCGGTGCGACCCAGAAAACTATGGTCGACTGGTGCTGTATCAGTTTCCCAAGCAGCGACTGATCTACGGCCCGAGCCAGATCGAGGCGCGGATCGATCAGACCCCAGAGATCAGCGAGCAGATGACCTTGTGGTCTCAGGCTGGGAGCCGGGTCATCCGTGGAAATCTTCTGGTGATTCCGGTCGAGGACTCGCTGATGTATGTCGAGGCAGTGTATCTGCAGGCAGAGACCAGCCAGTTTCCAGAGCTGAAGCGAGTCATCGTTTCCTATGAAAACACGATTGCTATGGAGCCCACGCTGGCAGGTGCGCTCCACAAGGTCTTTGGAGCCTCAACCGTTGCCCCCGTGGTTACCGGGGTCGATGGGGACATTTCCGAAACTGGAGAGGACGGTGCGCGGTCGGCGGCCCCAGACTCCTCCACGTGGCAGCGGTTGGTCATGAACGCGAATTTCATATATCAGTCGGCAGTGGAAGCCCAGCAGAAAGGAGACTGGTCTGCATATGGCGAGCATCTAGAGTCCTTAGAGTCCGCACTGAAGAGGCTTAGCGACGCCGCGGATGAACCCACTCCCTGACAGCTTGGGTTCAGTTTTAGATTTTGGGTCCGAATGGGTAGGGAAGCACAGAGGTCTGTATGCGCCGTTATCCATTCACTGTCCCCGGGTTGGTTCGCCTGACTTCGGGCGGTGGTTTAAATATTGTCGACCGCCTTCGTGGGGCCATGGAGCCCTTGATAATGGCGATGCTGCACCGCTTTGATGGCGCGGTTCCGGTGCGCGCAATTAGTTCCGATGAGGTCAATACGCTCACAGATGCGGAGTACCCCCGAGAATGGTGGGTGCGAACGGCCTTCATCCCGGCCAAGGAATCGGACCCTTCAGCGGCTGCTGAGCGAGCCTGGCTCACCATCGAATACTCGCGCTGGGAGGACTCTGAAGACTGGTGCATGCAAGCATTCTTCCGTGTTGCGGAAGTGGAGTTCTCGTTGGGTACCAGCAGCGATGGCGAGCCCGGAATTCTTCAACTGGTGGCTGCAGGGCTTCCCGCCCGCGACATTGGGGCCATCGAAGAAGTGCTGCGCGCTCACTTCGGTGGGCCAGGGGCATCCGCAGGTGGCGCCGGGGGCTCAAACCAGCACACGGTCTCTCTTTGACTCAGTCCCAGTCGGCCCTGGGGTGAGCGGTGTACAGCGCGTCGAGGGAGCGGGCCAATTCGAGGCTCTCCTCGGTGGCGGGCGGTGGTTGCACGAGCAACTCCAGGTGCAGAGCACCCCGGGAAGTCTTGGATTTTGGAAGGCCCCGGCCTTTGATGCGCATGGTCGTTCCCGACTCGGTGTCGGCGGGAATGTTGACGAGGATGGCCCCATCAGGAGTGGGAATCTTCACCTTGGCGCCCTCAAGGGCTTCCAGCAAAGTGAGTGGAACTCGGAGGCGGAGGTTTACACCGTCTTGTTCGTACAGGGCATGCTTGGTGATGGACACGGTGAGGAGTAGATCGCCCGCTGGCGCGCCGTGTTGTCCCTTGCCGCCTTTGCCTCGGAGTCGGATGGTCTGCCCGTCTGTCACGCCGGCCGGGAGCCGGACCTTCAGTCGCTCCTCGTTCATGGTCCGCCCGGTGCCCTCACAGCCGGAACACTCCATCTGAAAGCGGTGCCCAGCGCCGGAGCATGCGACACACGGAAAGTGGACTTCGCCTACTTTGGTGCGTCCGCTTCCAGCGCAAGCGGGGCAGCTGTGCTTTCCAGAACCACCTTGGCCCCCGCAGTCGCTGCATGGAGATGGTCGGCGAAGCTCCACCACCATCTTCTCGTCGCTCAAGGCCTCTTCGATCGTACAGGAAAGAATCTGCTCCACGTCCGCACCTTTGGGTGGGGGAGGTGGGGGCTGGCTCCGCCCTCGGGGCCGACCGCCACCGAAGCGGCCGCCGAAAGCATTAAGCAAGTCGTCGATGTTGGCACCGCCACCGCCACCGAAACCGCCACCCCCGCCGCCGAAACCGCCTCCGGGTTGGCGCCACTGCCGGGCGGCATCAGGGTTGAAGCCTTGTTTCAGAGATTCCTCACCAAAGGTGTCGTAGCTGCTCCGCCGTTGCTCGTCGCTAAGCACCTCATAGGCGGTATTGATCTCTTTAAATTGGGTCTCTGCACCGGGATCTTTGTTTAGATCTGGGTGGTACTTTCGGGCCAGCTTTTTGAAAGATTTTCGGATGGTCGCTTGGTCTGCGTCCTTCGAAATCCCCAAGATGGAGTAGAGGTTTTTCATCGTGTCCGTGGCCCTTATAGCGACCTGTATCGTATGCCCATCCAACCCACTTGCCCAGTACACGGCTGTCCTTGAGTGTGAGGTTTGGTGGACAATGGGTCCGTGGGACGCAGACAACCATCGACAGTTGGACCAATGGTCATCTTTCTGATTCTGTTGGAAGGCTTGGCCACATTGTTGGATATATTGATGGGACCGGGTGCGGTGATGAGCACAGAGGAAGCCTACAACGCCACCTCTGCCGCCATGCTCGCTTGCGGCCATACGGAAGCCTTGTGGAGCCTACAGTACAAGTGGTTCTGCGGTGGGTGTTCGACAGAGGCTGTGCTCGCGGCGCCATTCTTCCAGTGGTGGGGGCCGACCATTTTCTCGTGGAAATGGGTCATGGGATGCATTCACATGGTGATGGTGACCGCTGGATCTGCCATTGCCGGTAGGGCTGCGGGCGCACGATCCGCATTTGTCTTTGTCGGATTGATGGTGGCAGCCCCTGGTTTTTATAGAAGTCTCGCACTCACTGGATTTGGAAACCACGCCGAGTCCACGGTGTTCCCATTTGTGGCGGCAGCAGTTCTTCTTTACACCCACAAGCGACCACAATGGACCAAGATCTGCGCGGCCGTGATGGCTGGCGTGACCATGGGGTTTGGCATCTGGTTCAGCCCTACCGCCCTTCATGGCTTGGTGGCTGTGGTGGTTGTCGCAGTGGCTGCCGGACCGGCTGCCGCAGGCGCATTCCTCGTGGGCTTGCCAATCGGTTTGGCACCAATGGTTGTGTATTTTAAGGCGCAGCCCATCAACAAGCTGGCGGCTTCTGAGTGGTGGACTACCATCGACTTTGCATCCTTCAGTGACCTTGTTCGATGGTTGATCACCGACTTTAATACCGCCCAACTGTGGCCCACGGTCGGGTCCACCGTGTCATCGATGTGGTGGTTCAGTCTGGTGATCATCGCCATCTTGGGAATGGGGGCCATGGCCAACCGTACCGAGCGGCCCTGGGCCACGCGATGGTTTGTACCCTTGCTTCTAGGGGGCCTAATCGGTGGATATCTAATCCGAGCAGACCTGTGGAGTGACAACCCAGCGGTAATGGGTTTTGACCCGTTCAACCTTCGGTATCGGGCCCCTCTATTTCCCATCTTGGCCCTCGGGGCTGCACTGACATCTGGCGCGATGGACGAGGATTCGGTCTTTCGGAAAATCGCGGCGGCGGGTGTGGTGGTCCTCATTGCCACCGGCTTTGTTTTTCGCACTCAGGGATTTCAGATTGGCACTGAGGCGGTGTTTCGTCAGCCAGCAGTACCCGTAGATGGGCGGGTTGACTGGACGGTGCCCGAAGGTGAGCCACCCACGCGACTCGACCGTAAGATGGGTCGGCCCGAAGACATACGAGCCGCAGTGGACTTCTTGGAGGGACACACCGATGGGCTCTCGGTGTGTCGTGAGGTCCACTTGGCTGAGCTGGGGCGGCGCACTGGTGTGGGGTTGGGCCAAGGCCAGTCTGCGATCGATTTGGCGCCGGCATTAACCCTCGGAGCGACACTGGAAGGCGACGAGAGGAAGGCTTTTGTACGGGGCCTAGTCGAGCCCATGAACGGCAAGACCCAGGTTCCATGGGCGGAGGCTCATGGAGTGCTGCAATCGTCGGTGCCAGTGATTGGAAGGGAGGCGGCTGTGGTCCACGACCGGGTTCATCCGCAGCCGTGAGGCCCCATGCGCCAGCGGGCGAGAATCAGCGCTGACCACAGCCGTCGCCGATGGTCGGCGGTGCCTGCACGGTGCTCCTGAATGCAACGCCGAAGCAGGTCGGGTGGAATCCAGTCCGCCGTCGCATCGGCCAGGTTGTCGAGAAGGTGGGTGGCATCGCCGCGAAGCCAGGGGCCGACCGGTGCACCGAATCCTTTCTTGGCCGCGGTGCGAGTGGTCTCAGGGAGTATCCCTTCCATCGCTTGTCGCAGTACGCGTTTTGTGGTGCCAGGGCGGGTGTGGTGCCCGCTTCCCATGGCGGCGGCCAATTCCACGATGCTGTGGTCCAGAAATGGCGACCGAACCTCAATGCCGTGTGCGCCTGCGGCCCGATCGACCTTCACAAGTACCCCATCACCAAGGTACATCCGTTGGTCCAGGTACATGGCTCGGGCGACTGGGTCACTGCCGGCGGCCTCGGCCACCCGATCCGTCTGCTCCCAGGCCGACTCGGACACATTCAGCTCCTCGGGAAGCCATGCACCCATCCATACTTGGTGCCGCCGCTGCCAGTCCAGGCCCAGCCCGTGTACGAAGCGCCGGGCCATATAGTCTGTGGTGACCCCACTGCTGCGGACCGGTAGACGGCTCACGGCTCGAGATAGGAGCGACTTCGCGGGTCCCGCAGGGCCGGCCAGTCGGTGGGCCATGTAGGTTGGGTAGCCGCCAAACACCTCATCGGCGCCGTCTCCGCTGAGCACACACTTGATGCCGTGCTCGGACACCAGCTGCATCAAGCGCCACGTGGTGACCAGCGAGCTGTCCGCCAGTGGCTCATCCATGTGCGCTGCGATGGCATCCAAGGTGGGCGCGAGGTCGCCTGGACCCAAGGTCGCGGTTCTATGGATGGACCCCAGCTGGGCAGCGGTAATTGCCGCTGCCGGTGATTCATCAAACCCGTCTCCGCTGACCGCAAGCGAGAAGGTCTGAATGGGCCCCTGGTTCCGCTGCGCTGCCAGTGCGGCCACGGATGCCGAATCCAGGCCACCGCTCAGCAAATAGCCAACCTCTACATCTGCTTCCGATCGCTGGCTCACAGCGACCTGCAATGCCCCATGGAGCGACGTTGCCCAGCGCTC
>CAWVVG010000153.1:0-7786 GCA_963932775.1 uncultured bacterium | reverse complement strand
CCATCGCTTGAAACAAAAGAAGCCGGGCCTGCCGGTCTTTCGCGGAGGTCCCCTCTTCGAGGACACCAACTCCATCCACATGCACCTCGAGCTTTGGCTTCGCGTCGGACTTTTTCAGGCGTTCAGGTGGCTCAGTTGGCCGCCCATTCAGAGTCAAAATGACCCCAGGAGATACCAGCCACGGACCATCGACAATCATTGGGAACTTGGTTCAGAAAATTATTAGGGACAGTGCTGAGCTATACCTAAGGCTAAGGTCCATTTTTCCCATTTAAGAACCATCCAGGTAGGCGACTTCAATGAGTAATGTCACAGAGGCACTGATCGGCCAAGTACTGAGTGGCCGATTCGAAGTCATCGAACACATTGCGTCTGGAGGCATGGGTTCGGTCTTCAAGGCCATTCAGCGCCCACTCAACCGATTGGTGGCCATCAAGGTGATGGACCACGTGGACGACCAGGCCGAGGAGTTCCAGCGACGATTCTTCCTCGAAGCCTCCTTGTGCGCCCGGTTGAACCACCCCAATATTGTTCGTATTTTTGACTATGGGTGCCACGATGACTCGGTGTTCTTCATGGCGATGGAGTACCTCGAGGGTCAGACGCTCAAGGAAGTCTTGGAAGCGGCAGGACCCCTGCCTCCCCGGCAAGCCATCGCTTTCATCCGGCAGGTGGCTTCCGCGCTCGTTGATGCCCATGGCGCCGATTTGGTTCACCGAGATCTAAAGCCTTCGAACCTCTTTGTGACCACCGATAGTCTCGGAGTCCAGCATGCGAAGATTCTGGACTTCGGCGTGGTCAAGCAGACCTCAGAGGACCACAATGTCACCCAGATGGGGCTGACCCTGGGTTCGCCTTGGTACATGTCTCCAGAGCAGATTCAAGATGGCGAGATCGACGGACGAAGCGATCTATATTCGTTGGGCGTTGTTCTGTTTCAGCTGCTGACCTCCCATCTCCCGTTCAGGGCCAAAGACCCGATCCAGGTGTTGATAAAACACCTTCAAGATCTGCCGCCACCCATGAGTGAAGTGAACCCGGGTGTAGCCATACCTGAGGACCTCGAAGAGCTCGTTGCCACGATGCTGAAGAAGTCTCCAGATGAACGGTTCCAGAATGCACGAGAGTTGATTGATGCCCTTAAGGATATCGAAATCGGTGGGGCGCCCAAGCCGTTCAGGGTGCAACCTTTACTAGAGGAATCACATCCAGTTCAAATGGCCTCACTGGAATTGGAGACCCAGGTATTCACCCTAAACGAGTTGAGTACCTCGCGTTTAACCACGCCAATCGAGACTGAGACAGACCTGAACACTGGGTCTCTTGTAGATCTGCAAGCCATCCCCCAGGGCAGCTTCATTGCTTATGTAGACTTCAACTGCCCGTACTGCTTCGCCTTGCATGAGCGAGTCCAACGTTGGAGCCTCGGTGACAAGGTGACGTGGCGCATGATCGAACACTCCAGCCACATCCTCGATGGCCCCTTCGATCTTCACCAAGAACAAATGCTCAGTACCGAGGTTGTAGAGGTTCACCACCGTGCACCCGATGTGAGCTTGACGTTGCCGTCCCAACGGTGCCGATCCACCCTTGCAACCCGACTGCAAGCCTATGTGCAACGAGAGTTCCCCGACAAACGGCACGAATTCAGAAGGGATATTTTTCGAGCCCTCTGGCAAAACGGAAAGGACATCGGTAAACGAACGAACTTGCTGGAGTTGCTTGAGTCCCACGGTATCCCTTCAATGTTCTTGGAGCTCTGCGAGGAAGAGCCTCCAGAAATCACCAGAGCCCAAAAGGCTTGGCAAGAGGGGGATTACGACACATCCATCCCGGTTCTTACCGACCCAGTGTCTGGACGGGTACTGATCGGTCTCCCAGATGAACGAACATTACAGTCATTTTTGCTGGGTGTTGGCTCGCGAGTGTTGGACAGCGGGGTCTGCTATTACCAGAAGCAGCCCAGCATTCTCGTGAGTGGCTGGATGAGTCATCTGTGGCCCATCCTGTCCGAGGTTCGTGGTAGCTGTGAACTGCTTCAGGCGCCCACGAGCGACCGCGCCAAGGAGCTACTCTCCGAAATTGCGGTACCAGATTTACTGATCATCGAAGCGGGTCACACCACCGACGAACAGATGCAAGAGCTGGCCCAGCTGACCCGTACTCGATCGGTGCCTTGGGTCGTAGCCACCCAGACCCCATCACCCGAGGAGGAAATTCGTGTGCTGTCAATGGGTGCACTCGAGTACTTGCCAGCGGTTGGTGAAGCAGCAGTGGCCCGGGCCCGACTCAACCGGATTCTTCGGGACCGATACAACCTGGAACATCAAGCGGCATCCATCAGCACGGACTCCCTCACGAATCTGTCCACCCGCCACAGCCTCCTGGGAAGCCTTCGTACCGAGTGGGAACGGGCGCTTCGCACACAAGACGCCATCTCGCTGATCCTCCTGGACTTGGATGGATTCAAGGCATTCAATCGGACCCACGGATACCTCGCAGGCAACTCAGCACTCTCCCTCATTGCCGACCGCTTGACCAAAGAGATCCGAGGTGCTGGAGTCGAGATCGCTCGATTTAGTGGCAACGAGTTCGCGGTCTTACTTCCTGGGTACCAAGAGGCCGACACCAAGAAAACCGTACAGCGACTTCAACACGCCATTGCAGACTTGGGAATCGTCAATCGTGCATCCAAAAATTCCGGGCTGCTGACAGCGAGCATTGGTCACGCGACCGTGCTTCCTTCCGAAGAAACTGCGGTCTACTCTTTGGTGGACGGTGCGGCAGCCAATATCAAAACGAAGCGGCGAAACGATCGGCAAAACAGCTAAGCTGGGTCCCGTTTTAGAGATCGATTGGCTCTTCATCGATTCGGGTAGCCTTCTTCACGTCTGGACTGGTGTTCTTGCGTGTGACCTCTTTGACCCACAGCTTGAATCCAGCTTCGTCCGCGAAGGGTGCCGGTGGCGTCAGGTACTTGATCTCCCCCTCGCCCTTGCAGCTACCCGCGAGGTTTAGCTTCCAGTTGATCTCCACTGTACTCTTGAGTTTTTCCTCAAGCTGATCGGGCCAAGTCTGGCCGGGATCCGAAACCTCCGCCACATGGTAGCGCTGCTTCAGCTTACCGTTCTTGCATGTGGCCGTCTCGTACACCACGACGCCATACATCAGAGCTCCATCTTCCTGAGCGACCTCCTTAAATCGTTGAACGACCAGCTTGTCGGAGCCTTCCTCGTCCTGAAGCACCGATAGGGTGATGCGCGCTTGGTCTACAGCCTTCGTGGGTAGCTTCGGCCCCAAGGTACGAAGGGCTGCCGCCGCGATTGATGCGGTTTCGGCGTTGAGTCCAGCGACGGTACCCGCCTGAGCTGCATCCGAGAAGGAGTTGATCAAGTTGATCTTCATCTCCAAGTCTTCTTCAGACTCTATCAAAGCAGTCAGCTTCTCGATCGCAACCGGACCCGCATTCGTTGCATAGGCCTCAATGACCCCAAAAAATACACCCCGGTCCTCGCCTGCACCACCGTCCACATACTGAGCCAGTAATCCCGTGACGGCATCGGTTCGACACTCGGTCAGTGCTCGGTACCAACGGTCGGTCCAGAACTGATCACCCAAGGTTTTGTGGGCCTCAATCAAGAATCCTTGTACCTTCTCTGAAGCCTGACACTCCTTGCCGAAGGCTCGAATGGCTCGGCTCATCTCGTCCCTCTGAAGCGTGGGCATCCAAGCCATGACGCTGACTCCCGCCCCCACTTTAATGGCCGTAACGGCCGCATTAAAGCCGTCGGATTCACCGATGAGAGTCGGAATCACCTTGCCCGCTACCCGGGCCGCAGCAGGGCCATCGCATTGGGCGAGCTGAACAAACATTGGCGCCGCCTCATGGGGCCCCGCAGCAAGGATTTCCTTGCTCATGGTTCGAGTATCGCAGTCTTGCGCAAAGGCCGTAGTGGCCATCAACAGAGAAATAAGCATGGTGTCCTCCCAATGCAGGCCTCTGGGCTAACCAATGCCCAGAGGTCCATCCAATGTTGTTTCCCTTGCAAACCATTGACGGGCAGAGATTGCGAACATTAAAATTGGGTGGCATCTTAGGACATACTCGAGGCCCGCATGAACCGCATTCTTCTGTCTTTTTTGACCGCCGCAACCGCCGCATGCTCACCCCAGTATGGCATGAAGATCGATGAGAGTACGCTCACTCCAAGCGTGACCGACACCTCGGACGATGGCTCTGGGGATATTGACGGGGCAGATGAGCCCGACGATCCCGATGAAGATTTCACAATGTACGAGAATGCGGTCATTCGGATCGTTCACCCCGAGTCCGGCGAGTTCCTCCCTCTCGGTGAGGTCCACAGCTTCGAAGCCATCATCGTCAATCCAGAGGGCGACGAGCTACCCTTTGAGGACGTCTTCTGGGACTCAGATGCCGATATCGAATGGAGCCCGATTGGCGGGGCCGTGGAAGATGACACCATCGACGTAGGCCGCCACAATATCACCGCGCAGGTTGAGCTTCCGGACGGAAGTCGCCTCGCTCACACCGTCGGTGGCGTGCTGGTACAACACGACGATGCTGGCACCTATGTCGGCGACATGATTCTGAGTCTGGATACCGAATACGGGGGCACCCCCATTGGTGCGTCCTGCATCGGAGCCGCCTTTGTCGTGGTGGATGAATACGGCGAGACCGCAGAGGGTAGCTCCGCGTGCACCATGGACCTGCTCGGCTTCGCGACCATCCCAGTAGACCACTCATTCTCCTACGACTTGGATGAGACCGACCTCGACGGAAATGCATTTGTGGACATTCCCTTTATGGGCTCAGGTTTGCCCTTCGCATCGGAAGGCAGCATCGACGATGGTGACATCCTGACCACCTGGGAAGGTGGGGTGGCTGGAATCTTTGAATTGGCTGGAACCCTCGATGTGACTAGAATTACACGAGAAATAACCGAACTCTAAGCAGGGCCATAGCAATGTTTCCCTGGCACAGGTAGTGTGAAGCATGCGACTGCTCTGGATTCCATTGCTTCTTGGCTGCCACTCCAACAAGCTGATTCGTCTCGAAAACCAACTGATGGAACGTGAAATATCGGACCTTCGGGACCAGCTCGCGCAGTGTTCAGCACAGGCTGCCCCATCCGACTATCTGACCCAAGTCGACATGACCGCAGTGGTCGGATTCTTGACCAAAGCAGGCCACACGGAGATTCAGTCCGTCTCCGACACCATCATCTCGATCCCGGTCCAAGGAAAGAACACTAGCTTCCGCGTCAATCTGCAGCTTTTTGAGCGCGAGAAGGTCCTGTTCATGGTCGCGGCTGGCTACCTCGAGTTGGAGGCCGCCACGTCCTCATCGAGCATGGTACTGCTCCTGACACAACTCGCTGCGATGAACTACGAGTTGCTGATCGGAAAATTCCAACTGAATCCAAAGTCGGGAGCGATCACGCTCTCCGCTGAGCTGAACCTGGATGATGGACTGGGCTTTCGAACCTTTGAGTCTGTGCTTGGACACCTGATACGAACGGCCGATGCCCAGCACCCCGCATTGATGAGCGCTGCAAAAGGGCTGGGCCTCTAAACGAGCCGACACTGACAAGGGCCAAAGCGTCCGCCCAACGATTGAAGTCACCAGTCGACGCCCTCGCCACCGTGATTTATATCGGGCGAATGTCGATAAACTCCCTCTGTGCCCTGGCTCTGGTCCTCATGATTTTTGGACCCATCGTTGTTGTGATCTCCCTCGGGAGAAAACACGAGTGGGAGCCGCGCTGGGTTGTTGCCGGAGCCGTGGCCTTCATCAGCTCTCAAGTGGTTCATTTACCGATGAACTGGGCACTGGGAGAGTTGGGTTGGATGAGCAACGTGAGCCCCATCGACCCCACCACAGCAATATTGGCAGGACTCACCGCCGGATTGTGCGAAGAGGGAGCACGCACCGCGGTGTTCCTCTGGTGGCTGCGAGAGGTCCGGGACCACAACCAGGGCAATGCCTATGGTCTTGGCCATGGAGGGTTTGAGGCGGTACTGCTGGGCATTCTCGGAGTGTTCTCTTTGGTCAGTATGGTTTCATTGCAGACCATGGACCTAGCGACCCTTGGCTTAGAGCCCGATGCCCTTGAGGCCGTGCAGGCGCAGGTCGCTGCTTTCCAGTCACAGGCGGGGTGGCAAGTCTTTCTCGGTCCACTGGAGCGGGCCATGACGATGATGAATCATCTGTTCATGACGATGCTGGTCTTGCGTGGAGTGACCCGACGCAGCCCACTGCCCATTGTTGTTGCTGTGGGATGGCATGCCCTCATCAATGCTGTCACGGTCTGGGTAATGTCTCACCACAGCGCCATCGCTGCCGAGGGCGCGCTCGCAGTGCTCACCATCATCGCCGCCGTCGGTTGGTGGCATTCGCGCGACTGGTTTGAGGCGACGATCGAACCAAGCCAAGATGATGGCAAAGCGGCCTGAGCCCCTCGGAGCGCAGTAGCTCCGTCTCTTGCTCACAGCTTTATTCGGGCCCAACCAATCTCAAGGGTACGGCGCGCCTCTCCACAATAGCCACCCATTCCTCAGCCACGCCCGGCGGGTCTCCACGCCTTCCAACCCAAGGGCCAGGTGCTCCGCTGCCGCCACAAAGTGCTGGCGTGTCCCAAACTCAGCCTGAGCCCGAGTGACTGCGGCGGCTCGGCTCCAAGCCGAAAAGAACGCCTCTATCGGCTCACCGTCGACCATCCGATGGATCAGATGCTTGGGCAGTACCGCCTGGAATTGCCTGGGCTCAAACTCACCGTGGAAGCTGCGGGCAAACAGCAGGCCTTCCGAGACCACTCCGCTGGGGCCATTTCTGAGCAACGCCACCACCATGATGCGCCCCAATGGGTCACAGGTACCCTCCGCGAGCAGACCCATTGGGGCCATCTGAGCAAGAATCTGTTTGTGTGCGCTCACCGCTGCGTCCTCATCGTACTGACGCAGCACATTCATCGCTCGGGTCACCACCACATGCTCGTTGGGCTCCAGGGGCATTTGAAAATCCCCTCTACGAAACTCCAGGCCCTGTACTGCCACACTACAGGCCGCCTCAACTCTATCGGCGTCCCGCTCAATCCCGACCATGCGAATGGATGAATGAACGGCTCGGGTGCGCTCAAACCACTCCAGCGTCGTGATGGGAACCCGGCCATAGCCCAGGTCTACTGCCACAGCCTCCGTTCGCCCGAGCAACCCTGGGGCGAAAGCCAACAAAAATTGGTCCAAGCGCCGAAGTCGCTGGTGGGCAGTTTTTCCTCGCGTGTCATGGGCTTGAGGCCCGGATGACTTCACATTCCAGTCGGACATCCAGACACCCCCGCGACGATTGGGGGCGCCCGCATCCCACTCAAGAAGGCCTGCGGAAAGGGCCAACGGACCCCCTCAATCAGAGTCATCGTTCTCTTGCCCCTTGTCGGTTCGGGTACGAACCGGGCGGCGGCGAGTCCGTGGCATCACTGCTGTGGCATTTTCATCTCCTTGCTGGAGCTTGGCCAAGAGGTCTTCCGGTGAGAGTATCTCGGTAGCGGCCCCACCAATATCCGCTGAACCCTCAACACGAAAAACCCGAGTCGCTTCCGTATCGTTAGGGATTTGGTCCAAGAGTTGGCTCTTGCCGTACACCATCGTGGCGGCGCCATCGACCTCGGGTGCTGCAGAGGGATCCGGAACATTTTCCACTGCGCCGGGATTCCGCTGAACCCTCGCCAACAAGGTGTCGAGCTTGGATGCGGGGGCCGTCTCTGGCTTC
>CAWVVG010000152.1:0-7802 GCA_963932775.1 uncultured bacterium | reverse complement strand
GCTGAAAGAGCAGTCATAATTCTACCCCCTATTTCCGGAACATGGCGAGCATGCGATGGGTCACCAAGAACCCGCCCGCAATGTTGATACTGGCCACCAAGATGGCGATGGCACCCAAGGCCTGGGCCAACTCACCCGCGTCTCCATTGCCCGCTTGCATCATGCCGCCGACAATAATGATTCCCGAGATGGCATTGGTGACACTCATCAGTGGAGTGTGCAAGGCAGCCGTCACATTCCAAACGACCTGCCAGCCCACAAAACAGGCAAGGACAAACACGGTGAGCTGTTGAACGAACACGCTCATGGTGTCGTCTAGCCCAACATACATGGCACCCAGCCCGAGCAACATGGCGACAACCATGGGAGCTTTGGAAGGGCTGGAGGCTTCTGCTGCAGGCGGAGCGACCGGAGCCGGTTTCGGTGTGGCCTTCGGTGGTGATGGTGCCGCGGCCTTCTCTGGGTCCGGAGGCGGAGGCCATGTGACCTCACCATCCCGAAGTATCAAAGACTTGCGAACCACCTCGTCCTCGAGATCGATGATGCATTCCCCGTCGGTGGTCATGTCCGACAAGAGGTTGACCAGGTTCGTTCCAAACAATTGGCTGGCCTGAGTTGGCAGGCGACTGGTGAGGTCGGTGTAGCCAAGGATGGTCACTCCCCCAATCTCGAGCGCCTGATCGCGCTCGGTATACCCACAATTTCCGCCTTGCTCCGCCGCCAGATCCACCACGACGGACCCTGGCTTCATAGAATCAACCATCTCTTTGGTGATCAGTACCGGCGCTTTCCTTCCTGGAATCAGTGCGGTGGTAATGATGATGTCCACCTCTTTGGCCCGCTCTGCGAACAGGGCCATCTCCGCATCAATAAATTCCTTGCTCATGATCTTGGCGTAGCCGCCAGAAGTCTCACCGCCCTCGTCTGCTGGAAATTCCAACTCCAAGAAACGCGCGCCCAAGCTCTCGACCTGTTCTTTGGCGGCCAGGCGAACATCGAATGCGCTCACCTCCGCCCCCAGTCCACGGGCTGCAGCAATGGCCGCAAGACCCGCAACACCGGCACCAATGACCATCACTTGAGCCGGGCGCGTACGACCCGCTGCTGTGATCTGGCCCGCAAAGAACGAACCAAAGTGATTCGCCGCCTCGATGACCGCCCGGTACCCAGCGATGTTCGCCATCGATGACAGCACATCCATCTTCTGAGCCCGACTGATTCTCGGAATCTGATCGAGGGCGATCAGTGTGGCCTTTCTGGCGGAAAGACGCTCCAGAAGTGGGCCGTTGGTAGCGGGCTGAACCATGGATATCAGCCACCCCCCTTCACGAAGCCGTTCGCATTCGTCGACTCCGTCCGCGGGGTCGGTCCCTGGCGCTCGAACCTTCAAGACGATGTCCGCATCGGCCCAGAGCGCATGCACATCATCCACAATCGTGGCTCCGGCATCTCGATAGGCCGAATCGTTCAGCTTGGCGCCTTCACCGGCACCTGCCTGAATTGACACTTCAAACCCGAGCGCAATCAGTTTCCCGACGGTATCCGGTGTGGCCGCAACCCGACGCTCACCGGGATGGACTTCGGTGGGGATTCCTACCCTCATGACAGCCTCCAGCGGCTATTTCTACCACGAGATGTCCACAGAATGGAATTCGGTGATCCCGAGCCCAATCTGTCTTCTGCTTATTTCTTTGGAACAACCTGACTTGCGGGCGAAGGAGGCTTCAAGCTCAACCGAAGGGGCTTGAAGTGTCGATCGTCATCCTTATGGTGCCATTCTGCTGTGTCTAGGTCCATGACGTAGTCCACGGCATATTTTCGCCACTCCCGAGCAACGTGGGGAATGGCATCGAGCAACACCCGGAATTCCCCCTCTGAGGTGGCGGGCGAAAATGAGCAGCGAACCCAGCCTGGCTTGGCAGCCACATCGCCATCGTCCAGCGAACAGCGAATGGTTTCACTCTGTTCTTGGCTAATTCCGAGCAAGTCGTGTCCATAGGTTCCGGCACACATGCACCCACCCCGAACTTGAATTCCGTACAGATCGTTGAGCATGCGAACCGCAAGATTGTGGTGCAGCTTGCCCCCATCCAGGATCACGCTGACTATGCCAATTCTTGGAGCATCCAGATCGCCAAGAATCCGAATCCGATCATCATCGGCCCAGGCTGCGATTGCTCGCCGGACAAAGTGATGCTCCACCGCCTCAATGCGTTCAATTCCAATCATCTCCTTGAGATCGAACACCAAGCCAGCGCGAATGACCTGAACGATGGGCGGGGTACCCCCCTCTTCTCGGTGCTCAACGTCCTCTAAATACTTGTAGGCCCATGGACTGGTGTAGAGCACCGTCCCGCCGCCCGGCTCCGCTGGAACATCGGTCAAGAACAGGTCCTTGTTTGCGGCGAGTACCCCCGGAGTCTGCGGTCCGCCGATGAACTTATGAACCGAGAGAAAGACCGCATCTTTCCGACACTCATCATCTGGGTCGGGATGCATATCAATGTCCACATAAGGGGCGGCAGCTGCGTAATCGAAGAAGGCATAGCCACCATGGGCGTGCATCACTCGAGCGAGTTCATCTGGGTTGGCGAGAATACCCGTCACATTTGATGCCGCCGAGAAGGTCCCAATCTTGAGAGTACGGTCCCTGTGCTCTGGGCTGGACAGGATTCTGTCGAGCTCTCTCCAGTCGATCCGGCCCTGCGCGTCGTAGCCGATGTATTCCGTGATGCCGATGGACTCCTGCCACGGCAAATCGTTGGAGTGGTGCTCCATGCGGCTGCGAATCACCACGGGGCGAGCACTGTCATGAATCTTGGCCGCACACCCAAACTGGGTCTGCAGGGTGTCTGGAATGCGCAATCCCATGCACGCTATCAGCTTATTGATGGCACCGGTTGCCCCCGAACCCGTGAAGATCACCGCATCGGTTTCCCCTGCATTGAGGGCCGTCCGAACTTTCTGGTGGGCCTCTCGATACAGGTTGGTCATGAGGCGGCCTGTGAAGCTTGCCTCTGTGTGGGTGTTCGCCATGTAGGGCAACACCGAGTCTCGGATCAGGTCTTCAATTGGCCCGAAAGAGAGACCCGAAGCCGTCTGATCGAAGTAGCGCTTTCGGCGCATGCCACCCGGTGTCGGAATCTGTACCGTACGACCAATGACCCCTTCTCGAACCCAGCTCAGCACCGGGTCAGCCCGAACATCAAAGTCTGAACCCATACTTCCTCCCGCAACAATCCATAGCCTCACTTCACGATGAGTGTGTGTTCAAAACGCAAGACCACGGTAAGTGGCTTGATGTTCTACCCAATCCTTCATGTTTTATTGCTCGGCTGCGCTGCACCAGATGGCTCCATTAAGACGGATGCCGTCGCCGCAATCGTCGACCCAGAAAGAAGCAGCCACTTCTTCGATGCCCCATTTCCAAGCGACGACCTCATGGACGCCAACCAGCATGTGGACCTCTCTGCATTTCCTGAGACGCCCAGCGAAGTGACCCGCGGCGTCATCTCAGGGTGGGCCCGTAGGGTTGGCCTGACCAGCCAAGGCTTCGCCAACAATGGTGCTGCATATTTCCGCTTTGAAGGCCCCTTGGACCTGCCTACGGTGCTCTCTGGGACCCCAGACGACCCTGTACTCTTGATCGATGTAGAGACCGGTGAACGCATTCCCTTGGCCCTTCGGTTCACACAGAGTGCCGGAGATGACCCGTTTCTGGCCGACAACCTACTGGCCTTCGCTCCTGCATTGGGGCGACCACCCCGATCGGGAGCAACCCTTGCCGCCATCGTCATGGAGTCTGCCGGGGCCAAGGCTGCAGAAGGGTGGCAAGCGCCTGACGCAGTGTTGGATGTCCTGAAGCGCTCTGGAGTCACGGGCCGCCCAGCAGTGGCCACGGTCTACACAGTTCAAGACGCGACCGGCGAATTGGCCGCCCTATATGACCATGTGGACGATGCCATGGGCGCCTCTCCAGACTGGTCAGCCGTGGTGTTCAAGCGAATCACCCACATCGACTTCGCGCAAGGCCTGACTCCGAGCGAGGAGGAGGCCACCATTGTGACCACCACATTTGAAGACGGCAGCCAGGAGTTGGCCCATATGTATGCCAACGAAGATGGCGTCCATGCCCACGACCTGCTCAACGAATGGCCCATGGCGGTCTATCAGGCCGAGATTCCCGTCTACAACTACTCCGGACTCGCGGACCGCCCGTACATGAGCCCAGGCCTGTCCCACCTATTCGACACCGATAGAGAAACGGGGTGGATCGATTTCGTAGACGGCATGCCCGCCCATGCGCCCGACGAGGAGCCCATGCGCATCATCCTCTCGATCCCCAAGGATTCAGATGATGAGCCCATATGGGATGCGCCCATCGTTATGTGGGATCACGGAACCGGGGGGTCGGCCATGAACTCGGTGCAGCGCCTCAACCGGCACGACAATGGCTTGGCAGTCGCCAGTCGGTTCTCCGATGCGGGCTTTGCGGTGATCGGTCGAGATGCACCCCTGTACGGAACGCGTTTTGACTTGATCGATGAAGGCTTCTCAGGTGGCTCATTGGGCTTCTACAATGTGGTCAATCTGCCCGCATTCAGAGACAACCAGCGACAGACTGCCGTGGATGGACACGTTCTGCGCCGGTTCATCACAGAGGGACTCAACAGCACCTTGACTGCGGGATCCATCGACACGACCCGGGTGCGCCGTCTCGGTCACTCATTGGGTAGCCTCACGACCAACCTCGGCGTTGCACCCGAGCCCGACGAGTACGAGAGCATCTTCCTCTCTGGAACGGGCGGGGTGCTCAGTCATTATTTTCTCGACACTGGGCTCATCGATGACATCGGGACCGACCTAGTGGACCAGATTTTTGCGCTGTTTCAGGTCGCCGCCCCGGACCCAATCACCGCCCCCTCAGTCTTCGGGGCCGCACTGGGAATCCCAGAGGAGGGCTGGGACAACATCGATCGCCTTCACCCCACCATCACCCTGTTCCAATGGACCATGGACCCCAGCGATCCCATGTCGGTGGCACGCGATGAAGCCACACCAGCCACAGTATTTATCGGGATCGGTGACCACCAAGTGCCCAACTTCACCAGCTACGCCCTCCACACCGCACTGCCCGACTCCAAGGTCGTGACGGTTGAGGCCACCTCAGAATACGACCCCCACGTTGTGCTGCATCGAGAAGAGCTGGGCTTTGACGCGCTCTCCGAGTGGCTCAACGAGTGACCACCTGAAGCGGCCAGCTGCTCGAAAACACTGTCCGTTTTCCGGGGTATTGTTCAAGCGCCTCGACGCTCGGGCCCGGGTGACCCTGTTGGGCCAGCTCCACATGGTACTGCCGGTTTTTATCGCTGAGTCGAACGTGCTCCACGACCAAGCGCACCTCGCTGGGCGAAGCCGTCTGTGAAGTGCGCCACTCCAGGCTCCGAGTCTCTCCTGGAGTCAGGCGATTGTCTGACAACTGCTTGGCGACCGGCGACCACTCCCAGACTTGTCCGATGCGCCACTCTCTCCGGTCGAGTTCCGTTCCATCTGCCAAATGGATGCTCGCCACCACCCTCAGAAAACGTTCCGGATCTCCCGTGGGCAGCTTGTGTCCAGCGCGTGCATTCTGAAGACTAAAAGAGAACCGGACATCGCCACCCGCATCAATGACAGCGTCACCCAAGGCCACATCCAGACCATCCAGACCCGGCACTGCAGGGCCCACTCCTTTCCCGAGTCCACTGCCTGGCCAGAGGTGTCGTCCACCCGTCCGAACCGGTGCACCCACCGCCATAGAGCGCTCGACTCGAGGCATATGACAGCTCGAGCATGCCTCCTCGATGCCTGCATCTGACTTCTCATCTCCTGTATTGAAGTGGCACACCAGCGCGTCCTCCAAGCGCGCCTTGGCTTGATGGCAACTGGTACAAGCCGCGTCCGTCTTCAACGATGGCGTGTAGACCGTCTTGTGGGGCGCGTTGACATCCGAATGGACACTTGCAATGCCATTCTCCGTCCAGTGGCAGCTCAAGCACGTGACGCCTTCACTCTGGAGGTCTCCATCAAATGTGGGGTTGATGGTGACATCCGGCTCTCGGATGACGCCGGGCTCTGTCACGAGCCACTGCTGCTGATTGGTCAGGGGAGTATGGCAGTTCAGACACAGCCAGCCCACACCTGGATCCTTGTGAAGCTCAGCCTGAAACTGGGGATCCACCCAGGCCGCGGCATGCACACTCTGGGCCCACTCTCCATAAATCTCCGTGTGGCAGACCCCGCAGTCCTTGGCGGAGAGACCCGTCACATTGAGGTCTTGGGCCTGTATTGCTGGAGTACGGGGCTGCTTCCAGACTTCCGACCCATGGCCGATGCCGCCGAAGAGAACCAGCAGCGAAATGCCGAGCAACCAAGCAATATGGGAAGGACGATACTTCATTCAAACCTACTTCAAGTTGAAGATGCTGAGGCGACCCTTTTCGTCCTCGTACCTGTGCGCAGCCACGATGAGTTCCGCCGCACCATCACCGTTGAAGTCTGCAGAGACAATGGCACCACCGAAGCCGCTCTGCCCCTCTCCTAAGATGTGTAAATCAGCACCGTCAGATGAGAGCAAGCCGCCACCTGCGAGGGTGGAGAATCGATAGAAAAACACCTCGCCCGGACCATCCATTTCGTCGTCGTAGGTGGTGGACTCTGAAGCCCCAACCGCCAACTCCAGGTTGCCGTCGCCGTTGAAGTCACCATGGTGAACCGCGCTGCCAAAATATGCTGCAGCGCCACTATAGAGCGTGAGGTCTGCGGCATCTGTGGTGAGCGTTCCGCTGAGAGAGGCGACATCAAAATATGCCCACACCCGACCACCCTCCTCGGTGCCACCAGAGGCTGCGCCGGGTCCACTGACAACGAGGTCCAGCGAACCATCTCTGTCCAGGTCCACCAGCTGGGGAGACCCGTCGCGCCCCACGCGCTGATGCGGCTCAATGCCACACACTTTGAGACTCGATGCCGATGATGCACTCTCAGATCCCACGCCCAGACCGGGGTTCCCGCCGATCATGTACACACAGCCTGAGCGGGTCATGCCACCGTGGGATTGCCCCCCCGACCCTGCGAATAGCTCATCAAAACCATCACCATCCACATCTCCACCAGCGAGCGAGTACCCAAATAGGTCGCCCGCTGAGTCTCCATAAATCTCAAGTTCTCCATCATCGCTCAGGTTCAGGACCCCACCCGGGATCAAGGTGCTGCCCGGAAAAAAGTAGACCGAACCGTGGGTAGAGGAGCTGGAGTAGAAGTCGCCCATGACGACGTCATCGAGCCCGTCGCCGTCAAAATCGTTGCTGGAGAGTGCCTTTACATACCAATAGCCGCTGGTGGTTCCCTCAAAGAGGACATCCGCATCCGCCTCCGTGAGGTCCCCTTCGATGGAGCCTGCACCTCCGAAGAACAAAGAAGCCGCGTATACGCCCAGGTCGCCGCTGTATGAGTACACATCCGTTCCAGCCACCAACAGGTCTGCAACGCCGTCATCGTCCTGGTCACCCTGGCGAGCCCCCATTGTCGCAAAGTAGCTGCTGTCAGCAGAGCCTTCGATTGTCGCAAATGCAAGCTCGTTGATGGGGCCACCCCAAGAGTCGAAACCGGCTCCATCCAACACCCAAACACTCCCATCTCCACCGGTCAATGCGTAGGACCCACCCGCAACCAGGTCGTCCACGCCGTCCCCGTTCAAGTCGCCCACAGACACCGACTGATGCCATCCCAAATAGTCCGAGTCGGTTCCGACGATATGAGCG
>CAWVVG010000151.1:0-7868 GCA_963932775.1 uncultured bacterium | reverse complement strand
CCTTCGGGGCGAATGACCGCATCACTGGGTCGAGCGCTGATGGTAATGGTTGTTCCTGCAAGCTCCAGTTCCTGTTCGATGACCGCCGCTGAGAACGCATCCTCGAGGGTGGCCTCCAGCTCAGGGATGAGGTCCCCTACGGCGTCATCGAGGCTGCCGCTCACCGACGGTAGGATGAGGTCGATGAGATCGATTCCGATGAAGTCGAGCACATCCAGCATGGTTCCCAGCGCACACCCGGTGAGGGTCACGTCATCCCCAGTCAGGTCATACTCAAAGCTGAGTTCACCGATGGTGGCATCCATAGTGGGGTTGCCGTCCGCATCATCCACGACATCGAGGGCCATCGTGGTTCTTACATTTACTTCGAATGGATCGACCCAGCCGTCGCAGTCATCTCCGATGCATTCCGCTTCCAGGTACATGTAGAACGGGTCTGAGGCGCTGTTTACGTTCACAAAGAGCTGGATGTCGATGTCCAGGTAGCCGGTGTTCGGGGTGATGGAGATGTCACCGAATGACAGCCCGATCAGGAGATCGGCGACTTCGAGTTCGTACCCGCCCAGCCAGCACTGATCAAAGATACCTCCGTAGCCATCGGCGATCCCGTCTACTGCGAGGTCCTCCGGAGCGAGGGCAGGCACCATGCCACCGATGGCATCGAATCCATTGGGTGTCACGTCCACATGGATCGCACCCTCAACGTCGAGATCCCCATCTACAACGCCACCGAAGGCGGTGGGCAACAAGGTCAGCAACAGGCTTAAAATCATGTACACCCCTCGTTCACAGGCACCTGTCATCGTAGCGGCATTGTGTACCAATCGCCAACAGCGAACTTCCTCACCACAGGTCTTTGACACCTGGCGAGGGGTGGAATAGATGGGCGTCCCACTTGAGGGGTGTATGTCACTTCCAGCCGGGGCCACCCTTTGAAAATCGCGTGGCAAAATGGCCAGATAGCTCAGTCGGTAGAGCAGGGGATTGAAAATCCCCGTGTCGGCGGTTCGATTCCGTCTCTGGCCACCTTTTTCCTTCTCGGGGTTTTCGGGGTCGCATGCGACCCCGACCCCTGTGAGGAACTCTGTCGTTCCACCGCCAATCGACTCACTGAGTGCATGGGGGATTGGTCCATGACCTGGGACGATTTTGATGCATCCAGCAAGGCCAATTTTCGGCTCCGGTGTGTCAACCGATGGGGCGAAGTGCGGTCCAACTTGGAGTCCCGAGAGCTCGAGGATGCCCGAGAGCAGTGTCAGGAGGCTCGTCAGGAGCTGATCCAGCGAGCCTCAGAAGACGCTGAGTGTGACCTGCTGCGTGCGATGTACGTTGAGTAGACTCACTCGAAGGTGATGTCTTTGATTTGAATGCCAAGCTTCTGGATGCGGTAGTTCAGGTTGGCCCGAGAAACGCCGAGGAGTCGGGCTGCACGGGCTTGAACTCCGGCTTCTTTTTGGAGGGCATCGATCACCATCTTGCGTTCTTGAGATCGCAGGGCATCTGAGATGGATTGCCCTTCTCGGATCAGCGCAGACTCGCTCGAACCATCGTCTTGTGGGTACACCGGTTTGGGCAACTCGAAGTGTTCGATGAGTTCGGCCTTGGATAGAATGACCGAACGCTCAATCGTGTGCTCGAGTTCCCGGACATTTCCAGGCCAGGAGTGCTGCTGCAGCGAAGCGATGGCTGAAGCGCTCGCAGATACGCCTTGTTTTCGATGCTTTTCACCGAATTTCTGAAGAAAATGTTCCGCCAAGAGCGGGATGTCGTCCACCCGCTCAGTCAGAGGGGGGAGGCCTATTTCAAAGACGTTGAGGCGGTAAAAAAGATCTTCGCGAAACCGGCCTGCCCGAACTTCTTCACGAAGGTCTCGATTCGTCGCGGCCACTACGCGCACATCGGTCCGAATTACCGCAGTACCGCCGACCCGCTGAAACTGGCCAGATTCGAGAATACGGAGGAGCTTGACCTGGGTGTCCAGTGGCATTTCGCCCAGTTCATCGAGCATCAAGGTGCCACCGTTAGCTTGTTCGAATTTACCTTTGTGTTGCTTGACCGCTCCTGTGAATGCGCCCCGCTCGTGGCCAAAGAGTTCGCTCTCCAGGAGCCCGGCTGGTAGCGCACCGCAGTTTATTTGGACGAAGGGGCCGTGGCTGCGTTCGCTGCGGTGGTGGATGGCGTGGCTGATCAGCTCCTTTCCGGTTCCAGTCGGTCCAGAAAGGAGAACATAGGCATCTGAGCCCGCCACGGCGCTCACCTGCTCATACACCGCCTGCATTGCCGGTGTGTTCCCTATGATTTTGTCGAAGCCGTAGCGTTCGCTTACCTCGGCTTGCAGCTTGGCAACCTGCTTGTGGAGCTTAAGCTCGCGAATGGCACGGTCCAGTATTGCGAGCAGTTCTGCTTTGGCGATGGGCTTGATGACGAAGTCGTGGGCGCCGAGCCGCATGGCCTCGACCGCGCGCTCCACGGTGCCGTGGCCGGTCATCATCACCACTTGGGTGAGGGGCCAGTGGCGGCGCACCTCGACCAGCAACTCCATTCCACCCATGCCGGGCATCATTAAGTCGGTCAAGATGACGTCGACATCCTGGGTTCGCATGATGTCTAAAGCGCGTTCTGCTGTGTCGGCCAGTGAGACGGTGTGGCCCGCCTTGCTGAGATTGACTTCGAGTGCCACTCGGACAGCCCGTTCATCATCGACCACTAAAATTGATGCAGTGGGCACAGGCTTTATCGCACATCCAGGCGGTACGGCATCAACGCCCACACCCGCTCGTCGCCCATCGCCTGAATCTGTCGAATCAGCTCCAACTCAGGGATCGAGTTCCCCTTCGAGGACGGGCCAAGGACCGACCGTTGCAGCAGCCTGACTCCAGCCCGGCTCAGTTCATCGCGAGGCCCAAGCTCCTCTCTAAAGGTGACCAGTTCGGCTTCTCCTGAGATGTTCGCGGCTTCGCGTGCGTAAGCGACGGCTTCGTAGAATCCGCCGAATTCATCGACGAGACGGTTCTCCTTGGCGCGCTCTCCTGACCAGACTCGGCCTCTGGCTACCTCCTCCACCTGCCTCAATTCGAGGGAGCGCCCGTGGGCCACCTTGCTGGTGAACTGGCCGTAGATATCCCCGACCATGCGATCGAATGCCGCGAACTCGACGTCATCAAAGGGCTTGGCGCTGGAGAACATGGCAGCATTTCGGCCGCGGATGTAGGTCTCGTAGTTGATTCCGAGCTTCTCATAGAGCTCATCAAAGCTAAACTTTCCTGCGATGACGCCAATGGAGCCAGTGATTGTACTGCGCTGTGCGAAGATGGCATCCGCACCAGCGGAGACGTAGTAGCCACCCGATGCTGCCACTCCGCCCATCGACACCACAACGGGCTTGCCAGCGCGCTTCACTTCTTGGACTGCTCGCCAGATCTCATCGGAGGCGAGGGCGCTTCCGCCTGGGCTGTCCACTCGAAGCACCACGGCCTTGACCGAGTCCTCGGAGCTGGCCTTGCGCAGTTGTTTAACGATCGTCTCAGAGCCTGCTGTTCGAGACCCGCCGAGCATCCCAGGTTGTTGGCTGGGGCCGCTGGTGATCACACCTTCAACAAAGATGACCGCAATCTCGGCGGCCGACAGCCAACCAGTGTGTGGGTCGTTCTGTTGATAATTCTTGTCGAAGAAGGCCATCTTTCCGAGGTATTTCTTGACCTTCTTGTGCACCTGGTCCGGGTAGGCCACATCATCCACAAGACCGTGGCTCTGTGCCTCTTGGGACGTGAACGGGCCTTGGTCGATGAGGTCAACCACCGCCTGCGGCGTCATGTTCCTTCCTTGGGCGACCCGGGCGACAAGTCTGCCAGACAAGTCATCAAGCAGTGCGTTGATTTGCTCTCGTTGGGCGGCAGAGGCCTGGGTGTCCGTCATCCCTTCAGCGGCGCTCTTGTATTCGGAGCGTCGGGTGAATTGGGGCCGCACCCCAATCATGTCGAGGGTCTCACGAAAGAACGTAAGTTCGGCACTGAGGCCGACCAGCATCAGTTGCTGCGCGGGATTCATCAGGACCAGGTCTGCGCCTGCAGCGAGCAGGTAGGCGCTGTTGTCCGCGCCCTCGTCAAGGTAGATGACCACCTTCTTGCCGTTGGCCCGGGCTTGATCCAGAACGGAGAGGACTTCCTCGCTCTGGGCCATACTGAACGGGTTGTGATCGATTTCGATCAAGATGGCCTTGGTGTCCTTGGCGTTGGCAGCCGTATGGAGGCGCCCCAACAAGTGCAGGTAGCTCTCTCCTTGTTCCAAGAAGAATGACCTGACCGGCTGGTAAGGGTAGCGCTCATTCAGAACGAACTCAGGCACTTTGGACTTGGCGTTGAACAATTTTCCGGTATCCGGATCGTCGATCAGGCTTCCCATGACGTACGGTGCTGCGCTGCCCCCGAGTTGTGTGGTTCCGTGTGCGCCGACTCGTGAGCCACCAAAGCCAATCTCCATGCCAACACCGACGGTACCAAATTGGTTTCCAGACATCCGGACCGTCAGGCCCCTGGTGAGCTCCATGTTGAGGGTACCTTCGAGGTACCCAGGTACGACCGAGTCGGCGGAAGTGTTGAGTCGGTAGGCGGCGCCGAGCTCCATAAAGCCCTCACCGAACCGAAAGGTGGTTCCCGCTGCGACCTGCTCCTCGATACCAATGTGGCGGGCATCCACGCCGATGTTGTACCCGACGGTGGAGAAGCCCCACCAAGGTAGCGGCCGCCAGCCCAGCCCTACGTCGACTGTGGTGAAGTTATTGTTGGGGCCAGGCGGGAGCTGCAAGCCGACATGCGCGCCGGTAAAGATGTTCCGACCGAGCGGTATGGCCAGGGAGCCGGAGACGGTCCACCAGTTTGGGTGCGTGGCCTGAGAAAGGTGGGACACGCCGAAACCGAGAGGCCCCGCGTTGCTCGCCATCGCAAAAGACTTGGGAGCCGTGGGGACCTCCGCATCTTCGATTGGCCCGCCATACAGCAGCGCAAACGAAGGGTCTGGGTCGAATCCATTGTTCGCAGGGTTTCGCCAGATGCTCAACGCGCCATCTTCTTCCAGGGACATCGCTGGCAACGCAGGCCGATCTGGGCGCAACTCTTGCGCATTCGAGTTCACCGAGAAAAGCGCCAATGCGCTCAATGCCAATGTAGAACGGACCATCCTTGCTCCCGCGGGGACACCCTCTTTTTGCCATAAGGAAGCCGGCTCTACCACTCGGCGAAACCTGACATTGCCAAGGGCTCTGCTTGAAATAACTTTAGGGTGTTGGTTCATAGTCTTGAAAATATGGATAAATACTCAATACGTTTATGCTGCCTTAATGATACCGTGTCTGCACAGAATGTGTGACTCAAGCACCGTTCGTTCCGCTCCTGCCTTCGGGCATGAATCTTCCTCCCCGGTCCAGGATTCGATCTTTTCTGTCATGTGGCTTCCTTCAGTTCTTCTCATCGGACAGTTTCTGCTGTTCACAAGTCCGGCCCTTGCTTCAGGGGATGTTTTAGGGCCAAACCGTACTGCGGTGCAGCGCGCGTTGGAGCCTTTACTTAAGGACGCCTCATTGAGGAAAACGGACTTCGGTGTCCAGGTTGTCAATGTGAATACCGGTGAAGAAGTGTTCGCGCACAACGCCGACGCGGCGCTAATTCCTGCCAGCTTGGTCAAGATATTGACCGCCGCAGTCGCCTTGAGAGAGCTGGGCTCGGGCTACCAGTTTTCCACCTACCTTTCATCCAGTGCAGGGGTGGATGCCGACGGAACCCTCGACGGGGATTTGTATGTTCAAGGTTTTGGTGATCCCACCTTGGTCACGGAAGACCTTTGGCGCCTTGTGTACGACCTTCGCCTTGCGGGCGTTCGGCGCATTCGTGGTGATGTCATCTACGACGACACTCATTTTGATCAGATGCGCTTGATTCAGGGCTGGCGGAAGGATGTCGATATGACAAACGGTCCGGCCTACTTTGCGCCACTGGGAGCGCTCAGTGTGAATTTCAACACCATCTGTGTGGTGATTGGGCCCGGGGCCGAGGTCGGTGGCCCGGCGAGTGTGGTGGTAGAGACACCATCGGATTCAGTTCGAATCGTCAATGACATGAAGACCGGGGCGGGCCGTTCTCGCGCCCGATATTCCATCGAACGCTCGGTGCGTGGCCGGCGCAATGTTCGTCTGACGGTCAAAGGCACGGTCCCAATGGGAGCGAGCCCTACCCGGATCTATCGGACCATCGCGGACCCACTCGACCAGTTCGAATCCGTGTTTCAGGGTCACCTTGAAGACCGTGGAATCGAGGTTGAGGGCGAGCATGTGTCGGGGAGCGCACCGGACGGATTGAAGATGATTGCGAGGAAAGAGTCGGATGCACTCCCGATGGTCCTGGCCCGGATGAACAAGCACTCGAGCAACTTCTTCGCTGAGCACGTCCTCAAGGCGGTAGGGGCGGAGGTGTACGGCGAGCCTGGCTCCACAGCGAAAGGCGTGCGTGTGATCAAGGAATACCTCAAGTCATTGGGTGCAGAGCTGTCTGAGTTTGAAGTGGTCAATGGCTCTGGGCTTACACGTGAGACGAGACTTCGCCCCAGCCACCTAAATAGTGTTCTTATCGATATGGCCCAAGATAGAGTCCTGGGGCCAGAGTTCGTTTCAAGTCTGTCGATTGGTGGGGTAGACGGCACCCTCTGGACTCGGTTCCGCGGAGAAGGGGTGGAGGGTAGGCTCCGGGGAAAGACCGGTAGCTTGAACTTTGTTCATGGACTCTCAGCCTACGTCGATGGAGGCGATGGTGAACGATATGCATTCACATTTATGGTGAATGAAATCGACGGAAGCAACCGCGCAGTGCGTCGTTTGCACTCACGATTTGGTCGCGCCTTGATGGATCTTTAACGGGCCGGGTCTCTCGCTCGTCCACCAATCATCCGATCATCAAGCAATGAGTTTGGTTTCTTGGCGGCATCAACGCACCGAATCGTGTGTCTGGCATGCCCTAAAAATGCATCGTCCAACGGGTGGCGGTCCCGCGCGCTGCAAGCGAAGTGTGAGTCTTTTTACGCGAAAGCGAATACAATTCGCGGGGCACACTCGCACGCAATACGGTAGGCTGTGCTCTACGTATAGGAGAACACCTTGAGTAAGATCTTCGCATTTTTGGCAATGTCCCACTTGTTTGGGGTTGGCGTAGCGGTGGCTCAAGATGCCCTGCCAAGCGTCGATGCGCCATCAGTGGCCCAGATCGTCGAAGATTCGCCTTCAAACTTCAACCGTGAGTTGCTGACGATTGAGGAGCAAGTGAACGGACTGAAAGAACGGGTCTTTCGCTCCAAGGCGACCCTACAGTTGCTCAAAGAGATCGTCATCCAAGGCAGCTCGTCCGGTTCACGCGGCAAGATAGTCCACGTCAATAAGCTCGGGCGGAGCTACACCATCGAGTCGATCTCCTATTACCTCGATGGGCAGGTGAAGTTTTCCAAGGTCGACCTCTCAGGTGGCCTGGGCGCTCAGAAGGAAGTGTCGATTTTTGATGGCCCCTTGCCTCCAGGCGACCACAACCTCAGCGTGCACCTCAAGCTGCGAGGCAATGGTTTTGGAGTGTTCAGCTACGTGAGCAAGTACGTATTCAATGTTCAAGCCTCAACCGCATTCTCGGCCGAAGACGGCAAGAGCTGCCGCGTGAAGGCGTTGATTGATGAGCGTGGTGGAATCGGCCGTTCATTTACCGAAAGGCCCAGCGTAAAGTTTGAGACCCGATGCATTCGTCTCGCAGAGGACTCGGGCGGGGAATGAGGAACTCGTGAAGCTGATAGGTGGCCTTCGCTGGTTGGTGTTGTCATCGCTCGTTTTACGGGTGGAGACT
>CAWVVG010000150.1:0-7966 GCA_963932775.1 uncultured bacterium | reverse complement strand
CGCATGCTGCGCTCACTTCTTGGACTCGTGCTCCTCAACATTGGTGCCGCATTTACCATCGCCGGCGGATGGGCTCCGGCCCCTTTAGTGGCCCTGTTCGGGCTGGGTTTTCTTGCCCGATACGGCCCTGGTTTCGCCTTGGTCTTGCTCGATGGTCGGTTTCAGGGTGCGCTGCGTTGGATGGGTGCCGGCTTGGGCGCAGTCGTCGCCTGGTCAGCCCTACAGTGGGCCGGATCGCTGACTTCCGAGGCATCTTTGGGCTTCGGTCTTGTCAGTCTCGGGGTCTTGGCCTTGGACCGACACTTTTCGTGCTCGGAAGCCGACCCTTATCGGGACCACCAACCATTGCTTCATCTAGCCCTGGGCCTGTTCGGGGTCTCCTTGATTCTCGGGCACCTGGACCATGGGATGGCGACCACCACCCTTGAGGCCGCAAACCTGCTGGTCTGTCTGAGTGGAGTCGTGGCGATACTCGCCGCTATCGGGAACAGTGGAACCTCCGCGAGACCGGGCTTGGATAGCCTTGAGGCTCCGGCCCTCCGATGGATGCAAGGGCGACGCCCCATCATTGCCATCGCGCTGATCTGGGCCTTTGGGTCGGTGCACACCGTGCCCACCGGTCACATTGGAATCATCGAACGTTTTGGCGAACCCGTGGGACAAACCGAGGGTGCCGGCTTGGTGTTTCGATTGCCTCCACCGTTTGAGGTACTCACTACGGTCAATCTCGGGGCCGAGAGACAGTTCAACATCGATGAACACACCCTGCTCACGGGCGACCAATCCATGATCAGCTTGGCGGCGGTGACCCGCTTCTCCGTAAACGAGCCCCGCTCCTATGCCTACAATGTGGCCGATCCGGATGGTGCTTTGGCCGAATTGGCGCGTTCGGCGCTGGTCGAGGTGATGGCCCGAGAGGACCAGAATGCCCTGCTCACAACTGGGCGAATCCAGATCGAACAGCACGTCTTAGAAGCCCTGCAAGCACGGGCGGACCATGCCGGCCTCGGAATCACAGTGTCGGGTTTCCACCTCACCACCGTCACAGTTCCAGCACCGGTCATGGCTTCTTTCTTGGACGTCATCACCGCCAATGAAGAGCGGCTAACCCTCATCAATTTGGCCGAAGCCTATGAGGCTAAACTTCTGCCCCAGACCCGTGGCAGCGCCTTGGAGCGCATCGCAGCGGCCCAGGGGGAGGCGGCCCAAATCGACGCAACATCGAAGGGCTACCATGAGTGGTTCCGGACGGTTTCGCACAATGGCCGGAAGGCCCCTCGACTCACCGCCGCACGAATCGCTGCCGAGACCATCGAAGCGCAGCTTGGTGCAACCCGAATGATCGCAGCCCCAGCCAATGTTCGGGTTTGGCTGGGCAACGAGGGGCATTGGCCCCGTGACCCGAATGCTCCGGAGGGAGAATGAGACGTTCGCTATCGATTGGATTGTTGGCCGCTTTCGCACTTGCAGGGAGCGTCTACACCGTAGATGCCCGAGAGGTTGCGGTGGTTCTATTCTTTGGAAAACCCGTAGAGACTGTGACGGAGCCCGGCCTCAAGATGCGACTGCCGTGGCCGCTGCATCAGGTGGTCCGCTTCGACAAGCGGGCCCAGCTGCTGATGGTCGAGCCCGCGGAGGTCCTGACCCGAGATAAAAAGAACTTGGTTGTCGAGGCCTTCTTGCTCTGGCGCATCAACGATGCTGAGCGCTTCCTAGAGGCGGTCGGTGACCCTGATGTCGCCCGTACCCAGCTCTCAGACCTCGTGGTGAGCCGGATTGCGGCCGCCCTTGGAAACCGTGACTTTAGTGAGCTGATGACCACCGAGGACACCCAAGTCGCGATGCTGCCAGCCGACCTCCTTCCAGGCATCGCAGCGGTGGGAAGTAAACGCCTGGGCATCGAGGTCCTCGATGTACGACTGCGGCAGATTGGTCTCCCCTTACAGAATGAACAGTCCATCTACGAACGAATGCGTGCCGAGAGAAGCCGGATCGCCAACGCTTACCGTTCAGAGGGCGAAGAACGTGCGAGTGCCATCCGGGCTGAGGCCGACCGCAAAGCCGCTGAGATTCTAGCTGGCGCCGACAAGGAAGCGATGGGCATTCGGGCACGGGCCGATGGCGCTGCAGCAAAGGTCTATGCGCAAGCCTACTCCGAGGACCCAGAGTTCTATTTATTCATGCGCAAACTTCAGACTGCTGAGACCTTGCTCGACGAGGGGTCGGTTTTGGTAGTGGACTCCAATGGACCGCTGTTCGACGCGCTCACCGGAGGCGCCAAGTGAACATCAAGGGAGCCATCGGTGCTACTGCCCTGTTGGCGATCATGAGCAGCAGTCTGGTGACCGTAGACTCCGGGGATGTGGCCGTTATCTACCGGTTTGGAGCCATCGATCGCACCCTTACTTCTGGCCTTGGAATTCATGCGCCATGGCCCATCGAGCACCACGAAATCGTCGATGTGAGCGAAGTTCGACGTGCGGACCCTGGCCAAATTCGAATGCTCACCGGAGACACGAACTTGGTGGACATCGAATTGGTCATCCAGTACTCCGTCGCGGATCCAATGGCCTACCAGCTGGGCTTAGCGGATGGGGAGGCCACGCTAATTGGGGTGGTCCTCAGTGTGACCAAGGACATCATCGCCACCATGACGGTGGACAGTTTACTCACCACAGGCCGGGCTCAGCTGCAGCAAGATACTGAAACTGCAGCACAACGTGTGCTCGACCAATACGCTACGGGCCTGCGCATTGATGCCGTGGAGGTGCGAGAGATCCGACCACCCCCAGCGGTCCTCGATGCATTCAAGGATGTCTCCAGCGCGCGCGGCGACCAAGAGACCTTCGCCTTGGCCGCCGAGGGCTACGCTTCCAAGCGACTGCCTGAAGTGCGTGGAATGGCGGCGGAACGAACCGAGAGCGCCAAGGCTTACTCCGCAGGACGAACCGCCCATGCCTCCGGTGATGTGGCCCGCTTCGCCAGCCTGCTTCAAGCCAAGCAAGCCGCCCCCGAGAGTACCCGTACCCAGCTGTGGGCTGAGGCCATCGAGCGGGTGGGCCAGACCGCCGAGGTGCACGTACTGCGTGGTGAGACCGAGATCGTCCTCAACAAGTAAGTAGCGGGCTCAACCGCCCCTCTCGCTCCAACCAATGGCACCGTTCACTCGCTGCGTGCACTCCGCCTCATGAGCTCGTCAAACGCCAGCGTGGGTGAAGCCTCACCCGTGGCGATGGCGAGAATCGCCTCGGTCAATGGGAGGGCGATGCTGTGAACCTCGGCCAAGGCCAACACCGCCCGAATCTGCTCGATCGTGCGACTGGCGACCGCACCGCCACGGGCCAGCGAGAGACCCGCACTGAAGCTCGGATGGTCTCCGCTCGTCGCAGCACTGACCAGGTCTCCCACTCCGGCAAGACCCGAAAAGGTCTCTGAATGAGCACCCAAGGCAGCGCCCAATCGCGATGCTTCGGCGATGCCTCGGGTCACGACCACTCCCATGGCTCCAGCCCCGTAGTCGATCCCCTTCACCACTCCCAAGGCCACCGCAAGAATTTTGACCATGGCTCCCGCAAGCTCCACACCATGCAAATCGTGACTGGAGTAGATGCGACAATGCTCCGAATGAAGGGCCGTCTGGGCAGCGACGCAGACCTCATCAAAGGAGCTGGCAACCACCAAAGCAGTCGGACGCCCTCGGACCACTTCACTGGCCAAGGCTGGGCCTGTCAATGCACCCACACGCCTGCAGGGAGTGCGCTCGAGAATTAAGTCCGACAACCAGCCACCAGTCCGCGGGTTCAAGCCTCGGGATGCAAGCACCACCATCGAACCTGCACCCGGTTGAGCCGCCTCGATCACCTCAGCCACACTGGTAGAGGGAACGGCTACCAAGATCAGATCAGATTCTCTGGAGAGCATCGCAAAGTTTGGGGTTCCTGGGAATCCACCTGAACCGCCCTCTCGATAGCCAATGCGCGGCTGATGTCCGGCCTTGGAGACCAATGTTGCCAGGGCCCCACCCCATGCGCCGTTGCCAATGATGCCAATATTCATGATGATTCTCCGACCTTGAGACCGGCTCCCGCCAAACGGTTGCCGTAGTACAGCGCCAACTTCGGGTCGACCAAAACTCGCCAATCCTCAAAAGCCAAGCCCGCGCGCGAATGAAACCGCCCAAACGTCGCCACCGCAGAGCTAAGGACCAACTCTGCCCTCCCTGGGCCTTCTGGCAGCAGCAGTTGAATCGAGCCTTCGTTCGCTTTCCGGTCGAGCTGGACCATTAATTCCTCGATGACGGCCACCAAACGGCCCCGATCAACCCACTGCTCGAACGGGGATAATAATGAGCGGTGGTACCGGTCCAGCGTAGGAAACTTCTCTCCAAGACAATGCCAGCCAGCAAATGCCGCCAAGTGAGTTGGAAGAACGACCTGGTCCCGCTGGTAGGCCCGGCAAATGGCGTCTGCCAAGTGGTTGGTGTACACCCGGTCCCGCTGCACATCGGTCATCACTCGCCCGGCACCATCGGTGACATAAGCGGCGCGATCAAAGGTGCTGCCATCCACATTCAATGAGTGACCAGCCTCATCCACTGGGTTGCCTACAACATCCATGGGGTTTCCAAAACGAACCACCACCGATGCATCGAGATGCGATAGTTTCTTGGCGAACTTCAGCACCGTCGATGCCTCACTGAACTCGTCGTCATTGATGATGTACCGAGACTTTCCTTCGTCTGCGAGTGCATCCTCGATCAGCGTCTCGGCCTCGAGCACCAAGGAACAGCTCAACGTCACAGGAACCACCAACACTTCCGAGGACTCCCGTTCGGCAACGAGGCCCTCCTGCCAAGCCGCTATCGCCGTACCCAACAGTCCACGCTTCACACTGGACTCGATGGTACCGAACCGTGAGCGGGTGCCACCGGGGTAGAACAATGAGTGCGCACCGCGGCCAATGAGCTCGACGGAATAGGCCTTCAACACATCCTTGTATAAACGATGGCGCTTTCGTCTATCGACCGTGTACGCACCAAGCCGCGACATCACAAAGCCCATGACTGGGTTGGCAAACAGATTGAGTCCGGCACCGTAGCTACAAGGAGGCAAACCAGCCTGGTGCAGCGCATAGCCAACCAAAGGACTGTCCAGATTGGAGAGGTGGGTGGGAGCGAAGACCAGCGTGTGCGTAGAAGCCAGGGCGCGGAGGTGCGCCAGCGGGCCCTGAACCAGGATCTTGTCTCCAGCATCAAAATGTTTCCAGCTCCAGACTCCCGCCTCTGCCGGTCCCAGCAAGCGCTTCAAGGCGGCCGGCGCAACCTTCAATGCTGCCCCGTAGGTCCGCTCACTGAACCGATTGTGCACCTCTTGACTGTATGACTTGACGAGCCTCGCAGCGGCATCCCGCATGGCATCCACACCACTCACCAGAGAGCGGGCAAGACCCTCGATATCTGAACGTTCCTGCTCTGACACTTGGTCTGGGGAGCGATGGAATCGCTGGCGCTCCAGATAGACCGTCTCGGACAAGTACCGGTGAACTTCACCCTTGTCCATGCCATCAAGGAGCGCATCGATCCGCATTACCAGCGCTTTATCAATGCTTCGGTGGCTCGGGTTGATGAGCAAATGTGTCGACATGGTGACACCTGTGGAGTGGGAGGCCCAAGAGACTTGTCTGCAAAGCTTTGGGGTCTATTTGTTACACACCTGGAACGATTCTGAAAGGAGACACCATGCGAATGTTTCTCATAGCCCTCACGAGTGCTCTCACCGGATGTGGAAGCATCGGCTTGGATACCATGGATACTGGCGGCATGAACTCCATTCTCGGTGTCGACCCGGCCGGCCAGATCGACTTCGGACAACACAGTGCGTCGGCTGCGAAGGCTGCGCGAAAGGATGTCGTGCTCTGGGTAGACGGTGGACAGCCACTGGCAATCGTGGACGTGTACTTGGATACCGCCAGTGACTCCAGTTTCTGGATGTCCAATGACCTGCCCCTCCCCATTCGCCTCTCGCCAGACATGGAATTTCCCATTGAGGTCCGGTACAACCCCGGCGACGACGGAACCCACCGAGGTGAGTTGGTGATCCTGCTCGATGACGGGACCCTTGAAGGCGCGTACGTTCGACGACCCATCGTAGGCGAAGGCTGCAACGGCGACTGCTAATCAGCCGCCCGACTTCTCCGCCATGACCATGTGCTCTATGCGAATCGACTCACGAGCATGGTCGGGCCGGTCCGCACTCGCCCTGGCTACAATCTGAAGCCCGGCCTCTCCCAGAGCCTCTACTGTCGGTCCCAGCGCATCCACCATGCGATCGCCCACGAGGCCATCACCGACCACGATGACCATCCGGCCTCCCGGGGCCAAGCAGCGTCCCTGGACACCAATCCAGTCGCTGGTGTCTTTGCGCCAGCTCTTCAATGCGTCTTTACGACCTTGGGCGCGAAAGGAGCGGCGTGAACCAACCTCATTGACGGCCCCAGTCTCCAGGTCCATATCGAGCCAGGCGGCACGCAACTGCTGCATGGGTACGTAGTCATATACCCCCGGGTACGGAGGGGAGGTCAAGACCAACCCGCAGTCCTTGGCTGGCGTAAATCTGCGCGCATCACCGATCTGAGCCAACGGCCGAGGACCGTCGGGCATTGCATCCAGCCAGCGGCCCAACTCACGGGCTTTCTTGTGGAACAGGATCGCGGTGGTACCGGGTGCCCGATGGTGCGGTTCTCGACGGTTTTGAGTGTCGCTCTTTCGAAAACTCGCCTTGATAATGATGCTTGAAAACAGTGCACGGAGGAGCGGCTGGATGGCCTCATCCGCGTCGGCAATGCCATCCCGTATCCGGCCGAGTTCCTGGGCCACGTGCGGCTGGTACCAACGGTTGGCAAGCTCAGGCACCTCCACATCCACCCGCAATCGAGCCGCCTCGGTGATCTTCCGGGCCGCACTTCGCATGGGTGTCGCCATCGACTTGTCTGCCGTTCGAGCTTGGCTCACCAACACCGCAATGGGGCTTGCATCCGTCCCCGTCGCGACTCGTCCGGCGAGGAGCCCTTCAACCAATACCGTGCCGCCCCCACAAAAGGGGTCATGCACAGGCCCAGGACACGCCTCAATGAGCGCAGCAGCGGCATCTGGGTGCATACGGGCTGGGTAGGTATGAAAGCCATGGGTGGCCCGTTCTACCAAGCCATCGATAACCAAGGCCTCAGCCAACAGTTCACTCAGTACACCATCACCAGACCGACGAACGGACGAGGCGATGGGCGGTCCAGCACGACGATTTCCCATGGACGCGCCCTATCGCACCAACAGGCGGAAGGCCCGTACCGGAACAAAACCAGCAGCCGTATAGCACCGGATCGCCACCTTATTTTCTTGGCGAACGTGCAGGGTCACCCGGGGCACCCGAGACAATAGTTCTCGGACAAGAGCACGGGTTCCTGCCTCCCCAAAACCAGATCCCCGCTGGGAGGGCTCTACCCAAACACCGCCAATCTGTGCCCCTCCGGAGCAATCCGTGCCCACTCGGGCCCGAAATACACGCGCTCCGTCATGGCACCCGATGAACTCTTGGCCGTTGGCGATGCAGGAATGAATGGAAGACAAAAATTGAGTAGGGCTGTCCGCAGCAATATCGACTCCGAGATCTTCTCTCATCATGCTCGAGGCGGCCGAAGACACCCAGTCAAAATCGGATGACGTAGCCCTTCTAAGCGCCAAGTGTTCACCATCTCCTACGGTCGACGTCTCCATCAAAACCTGGTCACTGCAAACCCTTGCTGTGTGCCCTCCCAGTCCTCGCCACAAGGCCTCAGTAGCGTCGGTTTCGCCAACCGCCCATGCCACCCCTCCTCGTTCCGCCAAGGCCAGCCCCAGCAGCTCCGCAGCGTCCGGTGCCCCAGAGGCAACAGCCAAACCAAACCGCCCATCTGCACTCCGATTTCCCGCATA
>CAWVVG010000149.1:0-7977 GCA_963932775.1 uncultured bacterium | reverse complement strand
GACAGCACCCAAAACAGGACCGTGGCCACCGCCGCTACCTCGATGGGACCAAAGCCCGTATTGTCCACCAACCAGCCGACTCCAATCGCACCCACCATAAAGCCCACTGAGCCCCACCGACGGACGCGGCCATATTCCGCTCGATTGGTCAGAGACTTGAGTGTCAGCCCGTCGAGAACCGGACCAGCAGGTGCCCGTCCGATGGAAAACACCACCATCGCGAGGATCACCAACCACCCTGGAGGCACGACCCAAAGCAGCAGCGCTCCGACCACCGACAGGGATGCACCGATTCGAACCATCCGGGAGGGCGCTTGATACCTGTCGGCCAAAACACTCCACAGAGGGCCAAACACCAGCCGACTCAACGGAAGCGCGCCCAAGGCGGCAGTGAGCACCCAGCCAGTCACACCGCGCTCCTGCAGTACCAACGCCAAGAAGGGCACCAAGGCGCCCAACGCCAGGTATGAGATACCGAACAACCAAGACAGCCAAGTGGTCATCGAATGTGACGGGTGGTGGGCTGACACGATTTCTTCCTCGGCGGGAACTTAACCCCACCTCGGCCTCAAGACAGGCGAGTGTCTGGCTCATCCGCCACGATCGAACGAGCAGATCGGATTAGCTTCTATCTACGATGGGTTTTGTTCACCTCCACAACCGCAGCCAATACTCAATTCTCGATGGCGCAATGCGTCCCGGAGAGCTCGTTGATCGGGCCACAGAACTAAACATGGGCGCGATCGCGCTCACGGACACCTGCAACCTCTACGGTGCGGTGGAGTTCTACAAGGAGGCCAAGGAAAAAGGCATCCACCCCGTGTTTGGAGCCGAGTTGTGGGTCTGGCCCGAGGGGATCGATCAGTTCGACGACCGCACGCCGGACGGAGGCTGGAACCTGGTCTTGTTGATCGAATCGCCCGAGGGATACAAGAACCTGTGTGCCCTCGTGACCAATGCGATCTTCGATGGGATGCACTACCGTCCGCGCATCGACCTGGCTCAACTCAAGACCCGCAGAGAAGGGCTGATCGTATTGAGCGGCGGCATCCATGGGCCCGTCGGAATGAGCTGCCGCAATGACATCGGGGTCGCACGGGAGCGTGTAATGCAGCTCCGAGACATCCTGGGGCCCGACCACTTTTTCCTGGAGTTGCAGGATGTCGGCATGCCCGGCCAGGCCCAAGCCAATGAGCGGGTCCGCACACTGGCCACCGAATTGGACCTTATGACCGTCGTCACCAACGACTGCCGGTACATCCGGAACACCGACGCGGTCACCCTCGACCTGCTCAACTCCATCGCCCGCGGTGAGACCCTCGACGCCCCCGACCGGGCCGGGCTTCCAACCGATCAGCAGTACATTAAGACCGAAGCGGAGATGCGAGAGCTCTTCCCGAACGACGGGGACGCCATCGAACGAACTGGAGAGATCGCCGAGCGATGCCAGTTCCAGTTCAAAATGGACAGCTACTACTTCCCCGCGACACGCCCGCCAGACATCAACCCAGAACAAGGCTCTGAACAGCCGGACACCGACAAAAACTGGGAGTTCTTCTACCGGGCCTTTCCTCCCCCCAAGACCTATGGCCTGCCCCACCCCGACAAGGGCGTCCCCCCTCGCCCCGAAGGCGCTGGAAACATCAATGGATACTTCCGTTGGTACTCCGTAGAGGGGCTAAAGCTTCGCCTTTTGCGCATCCCAGAAGAAGACCACCCGACCTACTGGGACCGACTGGACTTCGAACTCAACATCGTGATCCAGATGGGCTTTCCCGCCTACCTGTTGATCGTTGCCGAGTTCATCAACTGGGCCAAAGACGAGCACATTCCCGTCGGCCCCGGGCGTGGTTCAGGTGCCGGCTCCGTCATCAACTGGGCCATGAGCATCACCGACATCAACCCCATCCGCTTCGGATTGCTCTTTGAGCGTTTCCTGAATCCGGAACGGGTAAGCATGCCGGACATCGATGTGGACTTCTGCCAGGACCGCCGCGAGGAGGTCATCGAGCACGTCCGAGACAAATACGGTGCCGACCTGGTGAGTCAGATCATCACCTACGGAAACCTTAAAGCCAAGGCCGCCACAAAGGACATCGCACGAATCGTCGGCATCGACTTCAACACCTCGAACCGGCTCGCGAAACTGATTCCCGATGACCTGGGCATCACCCTTGAGGATGCGATCAAAGAAGAAAGCATCGCGACCCGAATCGAGGGGGACCCCGTGGTCGGCCGTCTGTTCAGCTTGGCCCAGCGGGTTGAAGGCATGACCCGTCAGACCGGCGTACACGCTGCGGGCGTCGTCATCGCCGACCGCCCACTCGTGGAGCATGCGCCGCTGTACCGAGATGGCCCCGATGGCGGACCAGTCGTTCAGTTCGAGATGAAGGCCGCAGAAGGTGTGGGCCTCATCAAATTCGATTTCTTGGGCCTGAAGACCCTCGACCAAATCCGCGACGCAGTGAAGATGATCGGTCGCAACACGGGTGAATTCCCGAATGTAAACGACCTCCCGCTAGACGATGAGGCAACCTTTGCCCTGCTCCAGCGAGGGGACGGGCTGGGCGTCTTTCAGGTCGAGTCTTCGGGCATGCGGGAGCTACTTACCCGGCTGCGTCCTTCGAATATAGACGACTTGATCGCACTCCTCGCCCTGTACCGACCCGGGCCCTTGAGCTCCGGAATGGTCGACACATTCATCGACTGCAAGCACGGACGAAAGGCTGTGCAGTACCCCCACCCAAGCTTGGCACCCATCTTGGAGAGCACCTACGGGGGCATCGTCTACCAAGAACAGGTCATGCAGATTGCCCAGACCTTGAGCGGCTACTCCCTCGGAGAAGCCGACCTCCTCCGTCGGGCGATGGGCAAGAAAAAGAAATCGGAGATGGACAAGCAGAAAACACGCTTTGTCCAGGGTGCCATCGACAACGACGTCGACGAAAAGCTCGCAGATGACATCTTCGAGCTACTCGCCTATTTCGCCGGCTACGGTTTCAATAAGTCCCACTCCGCTGCGTATGGAATGGTCTCGTACCAGACCGCATGGCTGAAGGCTCATCACCGCGCTGAATACATGGCTGCGCTGATGAGCATTGATCGGAACAACACCGATAAGATCCTCCTTTATATCGGCGACTGCAAACGGGCAGGACTTCTAGTGCTCCCTCCCGATGTCAACCACAGCCAGTCGAGCTTTGATGTTCCACCCGACAACCGCCAGCAGATTCGTTTCGGGCTGGCGGCGATCAAGGGCGTTGGCAAGATCGCGGTGGACGCCATCATCGAGGCCAGAGAGGACGCGGGCGGGAGCTTCAAGTCTTTCGCAGACTGCATCGAGCGCCTCGACTTCGGCAGGGTAAACAAGAAGGTCCTCGAGAGCTTGATCAAATGCGGAGCCTTCGACTGGACCCTACAAGCCCGTCGGCAACTGCTCGAGGCCACCGACCAAGCGATCACCGTCGCCCAGAAGGTACAGGCCAACCTAAACTCGAACCAGACCTCGCTGTTCGGCGGCGCGATGGCAGCCAAGGCCCGCCCTCAGATTCGGTTCAAAGATGTGGGCGAATGGCCTACGGCTATCAAGCTCGCCCACGAAAGGGATGCGCTGGGCTTCTTCATCACAGGTCACCCAGTAGAAACCTTCAGGGATGTCATCGCGGCTGCGGCAACCTGCACCATCGACCTCCTTCCCACTCAACAGCACGAAAAAAGCGTAACCGTAGCCGGCATGGTCTCCGCCATGCGCAAGGTGCGCACCAAGCGCGGAAACGACATGGGATTTGTCACCATCGAGGACGAACTCGGCAGCGTCGAGTGCGTGTTTTTCAGTGACCCTTGGCTCAACTCTCGTGCAGCACTGGGCGCTGAAGTACCGTTGCTCGTGAAAGGCAAGCTGGAAAAGAAGCTCACAGACGGCGGCGAGGAATGCAAGCTCATCGCCGAATCGGCTGAGTTGCTCACAGAAGTACGAGAGCGCCGGACTCGGCGGGTACACCTGATGCTCGAGCGCGATGAGGCCATGGAACACATCGAGGCCATCCGCACCTTGTTTGCGAACTCGAGCGGCGAGTGTCCGGTGCGCATGCACGTCCGCATGCCGGACATGGCATGGGTGGAGTTGGCCGTAGGCGAGACCATGAGAGTGGTGCCAGATGACCGGCTCTTGCAAGGCATTGAGGTGCTCCTTCGGCGCCCGAACGCGGTAAAACTCACATGATCACTCTATTCTTCATTGCGTCAGCCTGGGCCATCGAGCCGGTGATCGAGCCTGTGGAAGCCGGTCAGATCAACTGGACCACGATGGAGCTTGAGGTCACCTCCAGATCCGACAGAACCATCGGGGCCTGGAAAGATGTTCGCATCCAAGAGCAAGATGCACTCGAGCGCCTGAAGCCCCTAATGGAAGAAACTGCGCGCCGGGTTCGATATGACCCCGAGCGTCAGGCTGGAGACCTGCTCATCTCTGACGAGTCAGGGCCCAGTCCAAAAGTCGCGAGACGACTCACCGATGGGCTGGCCAGCTGGCGAGTACGTGAGACCCGCTACCTCAGCAACGGCGGCGTAGAAATGGACGCTGTGCTGGAGCTGCAGCGCTGGCTTCGGCCCATGTTCTTGGATGCGGTCCAACCCGCCGTCGTGTACGACTCAAACAATGGCACCACAGGCGTGCTCGTCGACGCGCGGCATCTCAGTTTCCAACCGTGCATGGCGCCCGAGGTTCACACCGATGGGGGCGCCCTGCTCATCCACCCAGGAGCCGTTCGGTCCGATGTGCTGAGGATGCGATCTCCCGTCGCTTACGTTCGAGATCCTGCGGACCCACTGGCCATTCAACGAGCGGGTCAGCACCCATTCTTCGTGACTGCGGTCGCCAGTAAACAGGGATGTGTACTCACCTTGTCACCGGCAGACTCTCAACTGCTCAGCGCCAATCCTGGGTTCGCCAAAGTAGTTGCAGCCGCCAAGGTGGTGTTGGTGGTGAGCCCATGATCCGCCGCACCCCAACCAGCCTGTCGGGAGGCCCCATGGGCCGCCGCCGGCCTGCCGGCCGCCAAAACTCCGCTAAACTGGCCAGCCTTCAAGCCCGAGTGGGATGGACCCTGGCTTTTCTGTGCGTGCTCACCGGCCTCGTCTGGGTGATGTGGTCGATCGTCAGCATTGTGCTCGCTGCCGCAGCCGCAGCCTACCTGCTCGATCCCATTGCAGACAAGCTTGAAGCCCGTGGCAGAAGCCGCAACGTCGCCATCGGAATCATCTTTGCGACGACCGGCCTGGTGTTCACTGCACTCATCTTAGTCATGGTGCCCTTGATGGCTGGCCAGTTCGTGGAACTCAGCGGAAACGTTCGAGGCTACATCGACAATATTGCTGGCCTAATTCAGCCGGCAGCAGCCTTTATCGAAGGTCAAACTGGCCAGACGGTCCCCTTGGACCTGGTAGGCATCAAGGCCAAGCTTCCTGAATGGATTGCTCAACTGTCTCCCGACGCCCGCGAAGGAATCCAAGGATTCCTTGGACGCTTCTTTGCATCGAGCCTCGGACTGTTCACGACCATCATGAACCTGGCACTGTTGCCCATCTTCACGTTCTACCTATTGAGCGAATGGGACCGTATGGTTTCCTTTGTGGCTGAACTCGTACCCATGACCCACCGCCCCCGCGTCAACCGCTTGGCTCGAGATGTGGACGAGCGCCTCGCGGCATTTGTACGGGGACAGCTCACCGTTTGCACCGTGCTTGCAGTCCTGTACAGCGCGGGGCTCTTGCTCGCCGATGTCGACATGGCTTTGGGTGTCGGACTGCTCTCAGGGGCGCTGTTTGTCGTTCCGTATTTGGGAACAGTCGTGGGAATCGTACTGGCGTCTGTCCTCTGCTTAATGAAATTTGGCATCGACATTCACTTGCTCTACGTGGCACTCGCCTTCGGGATTCCTCAGTTCATCGAGAGCTGGTACCTGACTCCCAAGGTGGTCGGAAACAAGGTGGGCCTGCACCCATTGATCGTAATGATCGCGCTGCTGGCCGGTGGTGGCCTCGCTGGAGTCTGGGGAATGCTTCTCGCAATTCCACTGACTGCTGTGCTCGATGTACTCGCCCGAGAAGGCCTCTCGATGTACCGAGACAGCTCCGTTTTCCATGATGGGCAACCATGACGGACCTCGGCTGGTCTTGGCTCGGCCGGCAACCGTATGGAGAGATGCTCGAGCGGCAGCGGAACCACCGCAGTTCAGTGATCGATGGGTCCGGTTCAGAGACAATCTGGCTGCTGGAGCACGACCCCACGATCACCACTGGGCGGAGGGCCGTCGCCGACCTCCCAGCCGAAGACGACCTAAACAAGCGGGGGATCGCGCTGCACAGAACCGAGCGCGGCGGATTCGCGACCTACCACGGCCCAGGACAGCTCGTCGCCTACGCGATCCTAGACTGCTGGAAAAGAGGACTGGGTGTCAAAGGTACCGTTCACGCCATGGAACAAGGACTCATCGACTGGCTCACCGAGCTTCACCTCGAGGCCGACAGGCGCCCCGGATTTCCCGGCGTATGGGTTGGTTTAGAGAAGGTGGCGGCAGTCGGAATGCACTTCAAGCAGGGCGTGTCCATGCACGGGATCGCCATAAACCTCACCAACAGCCTCGACCCCTTCAAGATGATCACCCCCTGCGGCATCACCGACGGAAGCGTTACCTCAGTCCAACGATTGCGGGGCTCAGCGCCCACACCAGAGCAAGCAGCTCCCCTGCTGGCACCCCACCTGATCCGCAACCTACTGAGTCCCATTTGCACGACTGCAGCCCCATTCCGTCCGGAAGGCTTGACGCAATCTGAGGGCCTTATTAAGTCCGCAGCCCCTAAAGGCACGTAGCTCAGTGGGAGAGCACCGTCCTGACACGGCGGGGGTCGGCGGTTCAATCCCGCCCGTGCCTACCACATTATGCAAGAGCCCTCGGAGATCTCAATGTCTCCGGGGGTTCTTTCCTTTCCACGATTGACACAACCACTGTACAACGCTAAAACGCGACGGTCTCTGTCCCCTCGTACGCGTGTGGGCACAACCCACCCCCCTTTTTCCCTGGAGATTCCTTGCGGCGACGTCCAAGTAAAGGCTTCCGTCCTGAAGTCGATAAAAATGCACTTCGAGTCAACAATAAGATTCGTTCCTCGCGGGTTCTCGTCATCGACGAGGCCGGCAACAAACTGGGAGAGTTCCTCACTGAGGACGCTGTCAGTTTAGCCAGAGACCGGCACTTAGACCTGATCGAGGTGTCTCCAAACTCCCGCCCACCCGTCTGTAAAGTCGGTGACTTCGGGAAGATGAAGTACGAGAAAAAGAAGAAAGAAGCCGCCGCACGGAAAACCCAGACAACCATTAATGTAAAAGAGATCAAACTCCGCCCAAAAACCGATCAGCACGATTTCGACGTAAAGTTGAAGCACGCCCGCCGTTTCCTCGATGGAGGAGACAAGGTCAAAGTTACGGTCCGCTTTCGCGGTCGTGAAATGGCCCACCGCGAAATTGGCGAGCAACAGTGCATGCGCATCGCCGATGCTTGCCAAGAACTGGCAGTCATCGAGGCGCGACCCCGGATGGATGGGCGACAAATGTTTTTAATCCTGGCACCCAAAAAGGTCTGACCAGGCAAGGAGAGCGAAAATGCCGAAAATGAAATCACACAGTGGCGCCAAGAAGCGATTCTCGCTGACAGGTACCGGTAAGGTCAAGTACAAGCAGGCAAAGATGCGGCACATCATGACCAAAAAATCGCAGTCGATGAAGCGAAAGGCTCGGAAGGGAGCAATCCTTAACGAAACCGATGCTCGTCAAATCAAGGCCCTGCTACCTTACGCCTAAAAATTAACAACCGACTCGCCGCCACCGCCTTTTGGTTGGGAAGCGGCAACAACACAAGGAGTCAATCATGGCACGTATTAAGCGCGCGCAAATCCGTAAGACACGGACCAAGAAGCTAT
>CAWVVG010000148.1:0-8039 GCA_963932775.1 uncultured bacterium | reverse complement strand
CTGCATCGGCGTCTGCATCGGCGTCTGCATCGGCGTCTGCATCGGCGTCGGCGTCGGCATCGGGCACGCAAATGCCGTCCATTTCTGTGGTTCCGTCGCCACAGGCGACCTTGGTTTCATCGTCGCCGCAACCGGTGGCAAAGGCGATCGATAACGACAGGGCGAGGGTCAAAGTGCGCATGAGAACTCCATTGGCGGTTTCGGTAACGCGTGCGGGGGCCGAGTTCCGGGCAATCTCCGGGAACGGCAAGGCCATGCGTACGTTTCTGAACCAAAAATATCGATTTAAATACGGATATCGAACGGCTTTTTTTTGTCCAAAAACGGCGACTCGACGCTCATCGATGCTCGGTCCTGGGCGGTTTGATGGGGTCGACGATGCAGTCGCCATCAATGCTCAGCCATCGAGGGCATACCCCGGGCAAGGCCGTGGCGGTGGATTGTGGCAGACTCTCGGAGTCACAACTTTAGGAGTCAATCATGCAGTCTTCACGCTTTCAAATTGGGCTCATTGCCACCTTGGCGATGGAGGGATAGGAAACGTTAGTCCAAAACCGAGCCTGATGGAAGGCACATATAGCGCTAAAATGTAGGTTCACGGCCGACTTCGACAGCACAAGTCGCCCTGGTTTCGACCGAAAATAAGCGCCAAGCAGCCCCAAATCAGCCCCCAGCCACCGCTGTCCCGACCGACCCAGTGCTTGGCACATCCACGGAGGCCAAATCATACCGATTTAGGGCACACTCTGGCAGCCTTGGATGCTTAGTCGAATGTCGAATGCTCTGACCCCCCCCAAGAAAATCGTCTAATTTCGCCACGAATCCGTTCAAAATCAGCGCAAATCGTGCTGCCTACAGGGGGAGCTGAGCACCGAGCGTCTCGCCGCACTCCTCCTGGGACTGCAGCAGCCAGAGCTGTGCGTGATCGGGACTCTCAGATATTGATGCTCGGCGGGACCCGAGACGGCATCATGTGGATGTAGTCTGGGCGGCTCAGGTTCCGCTCAGTGATCGTGGCCTCCACGGTCTCCAGGCTGGCCCGGAAGCGAGCCAAAGGCTCGGCCACCCGAGAATCGCTGAAGGTCGTGTCAGCGTAGTCGCCCAGGAAGCCATATCGGGACTCGCCGAGCAGATGAGCCACTGCAAACTGGCGCTGGGCCTGACCCATCGGCGGCAGAACATTGAGCCAGTCTTGCTCACTCCAGCCATCGGCCTTGCGCGGCACATCGCCGTACGCGGCCCAGGGGCTGTTGGGCACAAAGGCCATCTCCTGCTTGACCGGGAAGTTCATTGCAGCATGCATGGCTGAGCCCGAGAAGATGATCTGTGTGACCATCTTTATCAGGTAGGACCGATCGCGAATCTTGCCGCTCTGCCCCATGCCCTTGAGGCCACCAGCGTCCATGGCCGTAACCTCAGCAAGCCAAGCTTGAAGCTCCACATCCGCGAGCACCGCAGCATCGTCCGAGTAGTACAGCGCGACATACTCCCCAACCCAGGACGCCAACGCATCCCAGACCAGTACACCGTCATCTCGGAAGGGGTAGTCTGGCAGAAGCTCAGCATCACCCACACCCCGAGAGTTCAGCTCCTCCCGCAGCACGGACCGATCAAAGTCGAAGCTCTGGACCGAGCCCACGATCATCTGTCGAACCGAGTCTCGGCTCGCGCCGGTAAACCAGTCCAGTGCACCGTGGGGAGCAAAGACTGTCTTGAAACCAATCTCGTTGATGTACAGAGTCCCCATAAAGTGGGGCTTCATCAAGATGCTCAGGGGATGGTTGTCTGCCAGATGGCGGTGCAGCGAGAGCACCATCGGCTCCGCCACAATGTGGGCCCGGGCATGGTGGTAGTACAGTGCACCCGCGATGGTGTCTGCGACACTCGCATGGGTCTTTGCGATCTCCCAGCCCCAGCCATCACCGGTAGAGAATACCGGCGAGCCAGGGGTGCGCTCCAGCTCAATGGCGAAGACCCGCAGGCTCCGATCCTTGGGCATCGCGACATAGTAGACCCGAGGGGCCAGCACATAGCGCGGGTGACCGCCGAGGGTGTTGGGGTCCAGGCTATCGAGCATCGCATAGTCCGCGATGAACAGGCGGCCTTCCGCCAGCGCACGCTCAATGGAGTCGCCCGGGCTGACCTGAGCGAGGTGACCATCGGTCACGGCGTGGACCTGATGAGCCTCTCGGACACGGGCCAAGATTTGTGGATTGGACCCACAGACGGCCTTGCGCGAGAAGAAGGCATCATCGTGAATATGGTCGGCCAAGGCCGGGGTCGGGATGGTCCGGAAGAACTCCCGATAGTCATCGACCGAGCTCGCCCGGCCCACCATGTCACCGGCCAGAATCAAGCCGCTGAGATCGTTGACCACATCCATCACGCTGTGGTGCCTCGCAAAGTCCGCCATCGCAGCGGCGATCTCGTGAGCACGAGCGCTCAGTCCCCCGGTAAAGGACCCGTGCTCCTTGTCTGCTCCCAGCGCATTGGAGACCGCGACCTTGAGGGCACCATTGACCACGGCACTCCACTCTGCAGGGGGCGACTCGTGCTTGGGCAGCTTGGCCGCCATTGGCAAGGATGGGTACTTGTCGAAGGTGTAAAAATACTCCCCCCGCGCGGCCACCAAGGCCTTGACTCGCTTGTCCGACTCGGCATCATTCTGGGGAAGAGAAACAGCTGTCATGGTGGACCTCAGGCGACTTGGGGATGGCTGCTTGCTTAGCGGGGGCATCGAGATAGTGCAGCTATCCGGCTGGAGGCTATCTGTGTCCCGAAATCTTAACGGCAGACTTGTATTCAACCAGGCGGGGCGACCCAGGCCCCTGCACGGTGCGACCTTGCGGGGCACCCTGCACCATACGCTTTGGTCAGATACCGACCTCGGTGACATCACGACCGACGCAGAGGGTCGATTCCAGCTTGCCCTCGATGAGGACTCTGAGTGTACCCTTCGTCTGGTGATCATCGAGCACCGCCAGGTCTACACTCATGCCGGCACGAGCGCCGCCGAGCGCCCCTCCACCCAGATCAAGCTAGACCTCTCAGCTGAGCAGACCGAGCTGGGCGATGTGGCGATCGGCTACTGGCCTTATCGCACAGACTTCCCGTCTCCTCGGGCTGGCACCGTGGACGGCAAGCCCTGCCAGGTCTACACCACCGGCTATAAGCACACCCTCATTCGTGCCTTCGCTGGCGTGCTGCCGAGCCAAGCCATGCTCCACGCGGAGCACGCGCTCGCCAAGCATCACCCCACCATGGACCAGATCCAGAAGCACCAGCCCAAGACCCGGACGCTTCGGGCCGATGCTGAGACGCCTGGCATCTCACGGTCTGATGCTTGGCTCGGAGAGCAGCTGCTCAACGGCTTCGATATCGAGCTCTTGGTGGGCAAGAATGCCGAGGATGAGTCCCAGCTGCGCGCCCGGATCCAGTGGCCCGAGATGACGGCCAAGGGAATCTTCGATCTGACCTGTGTGGACGTCATCATGGAGCCACGTGAGACCGAGGTGGTTCCGGTTCAGATTACCCTGAGGGTTCGCCAGCCTGCCGACGATGGCACCTGGCTGAGCGACACAACCCGGACCTTCTCACGGACAGATGGTGCCGACTGGGAGGCCGCCAAGCGGGCGGTTCGCTGTCAATACCTACTGCACGGCGCGATGGACGGGCACATCATTCGGAGCCACTTTCAGACGGAGATGTACGCGGTTGCTGCCTTCCGCAACCTGCGGCAGAACCCGGTTGCCCATGTACTCAAGCCGCACCTGCTCGAGATCGTCGCCCAGGATCACGACGGCGACAGCTTTGCTTGGGGTCCCGGTGGACTCATTCCAGAGCAGTCTGGCCTGACCATGGCTCACATTCTCCAGCGCACCGGCAACAAGACCGGCGGCTGGGACTGGAAGACCTTCTCACCGCGGACGCCGGCTCACAGCACCCATCGCTATGCCCAGGCAGGGGCCCTGTACTGGGGGGTGCTCACCGAGTATCTGGAGGCCTACTTTGCTGAGCATCAGGCCTCCATCATCGAGCAGTGGCATGAGGTCCTCGGGCTCTCCAATGACCTCGTCGAGCACTCGCCGCCGTACTGCCCGCAGTCCGATGACCCGCTCGTGATCCCCTTTGACCGCAATGAGCTCGACGATCCCCAGCTTCCCCGCGCCACCATCGACGGAGTGACCCGGGCGGTTCGCCCCGTCACCCAGACCTCGAGTCCCGCCGCTGGTGAGCTCGACGATCTGCTGCAGCTGTGCCGATACGTGATCTATCAGTCCACCTTCAACCACAGCTGGACCCACGATGGGCAGTACGATGCGGGCGGCGAGCTTCGCTATGCCACCTTTGGGCTGCGCGGCGGCAGCATCGGAGCCGAGGACGACCCCGATATCGCACCGCTCCCGCCCGCCAATATCGACGGAATTTCCACAAATACGATCGGGCTGCACGCCAACTATGGCTACATCCTGGCCGACGAAGAGCAGGATGTTCCTCCCGGCTTGAAGGCCGCCCTGCAGGCGAAGGCTGATGATTTTGCAGCCCTCAGCTTGGATGTCAAGACCATCCGCTCACGCATCAATATTTAGGAGTCTCCATGGCCCAATTCGACATTGTTTTTGAAGGCGGTGGTGCCAAGGGCACCGCACTCGCTGGCGGTATGCAGGCCTTAATTGACCAAGGTCATACCCACCGCCGACTTGTGGGAACCTCCGCCGGCGCAATCACAGCGACCAACCTTGCTCTCGGCTTCACCCCCCAAGAGATCCGCGAGGGCTCGCTGCGCAAGACCGAGGATGGCAAGTCCATCTACACCACCTTCTCCGATGCCCCGCCTGCGCTCTCCGATGAGGAGCTGCTCGACACTGGACTCGGACAGCTCCTAAACAAGTTTCCCTTTCCCTTTGTGCACGCACGGGCCGCCGCGATCGTCATGCGCGCCTTGGAGCACGTTCCTGGAATGCGCGGCCTGCTCGCGTTGGCTGAAGAGGGCGGCTTTCACGCTGGAGATGCCTTCGTGAGCTGGATGCATCAGATGCTGCGGGAGCGCAGTGTCTCAGAGGACATCACCTTGGCCGAGCTCTTCGAGCACACCGGTACGGACCTCTCTCTGGTGGCGACCAATACCTCCTCGCACAGCATGATGGTCTTCAACCACCGAACCACGCCGGACCTGCCCGTGGCCTGGGGGGTTCGGATGTCCATGAGCATCCCGCTCTTCTGGCGCGAGGTCACCTGGCCCTCGGACTGGGGCAGCTACCTAGGCGAGGACATCACAGGCGACACCATCGTCGACGGCGGCGTGGTCTCCAACTTTCCGCTCCACCTCATCACCGCCCCTGAAGACCCCACTGTCAAGCGCTGGATGGGAGACGCACCGGCCGAGAAGGCCCGGGCGCTTGGCTTCTACCTCGATGCACAGCAGCCCATCCCAGGGTGGTCGGTGCCAGAGCACCAGCCCCACTTCCACAGCCCGCTGATGGCCCGGCTCAACGCCCTGCTTGACACCATGATGGCGGCTTCAGACAACAGCGCCATCCATACCCACCCGCACCTCGTCTGTCGGCTCCCGGTAAAGGGCGTCACAGCGACGGAGTTTGATCTGCCAGATGAAGGCTATACCGCCCTCTTCAACGGCGGCCTCGCAGCCACGCAGGCCTACCTGAGTGCCCAAGGAATCGCCGGAGACAATGCATGAGCACCCCGACCCTCCTCCAAGAGGATCCCAAGCCCGAGTCTCGTCAGGCCGAGCTGCTCGAGCAGGCTGCACCCTACTCGTGGGACTATGATCAGTTCAAGGGAATCGCGGCCGCTCCAGAGGTCCCGTCCTCTGAGCACCCCAGCCTCAGCTGGGGTCTTGAGATGGCGGAGGTCCTGATCAAGGTGGTGGTCAATGCCGCTCACATCGAGAGCGATCTGGAGAGAACAGACCCCAACCATCCGGAGCATCGGGAGTTCGCGGAGCTGCTCTCGGACGCAAAGAAGGGCGGGCTTCATCTGGCCTTTGAGCACCTGCAGGGCTTCATCCAGGGCGAGAATGATGAGCACACACCCGTGCCCGAGATCGGGCGCTATGGTGAGCTCTACCAGAGCATCGCGATGCCCGATATTGCTCACAGCTACCACCAAGACACCAGCTTCGCCCGCATGCGGATCGCGGGTCCCAACCCGATGGAGATCCGCCAGACCAGTGCCTTAGGCGACCACTTTCCCGTCACCGAGGCCCACTTTGACCGGGCCCTTGAGGCGCTATCAGCCCAGGGCATTCAGACCGGAGAGGACTCACTCGCTCGCGCACTCGCAGAAGGCCGCGCCTTCATCGCCGACTATGCGGCACTCGACGGCGCTGTCGGCGGCAGCTTCCCACGGGGTCCTAAGTTCATCTGCGCCCCGCTCGCGCTCTTCATCACGACCGAGCATGACCGCACCCTGGTTCCCATCGCCATCCAGTGCGCCCAGCGTCCGAGCGAGGACGCACCCATCTTCACGCCCGCAGACGGCTGGGCCTGGATGATGGCCAAGACCGCGGCCACCGTAGCGGACGGCAATTTCCACCAGGCGGTCCGCCACCTCTCACATACCCACCTCGTGATGGGGCCCTTTCGCATCGCGGCCAAGAAGACGCTGCCGCCCCGGCACCCCATCGCACGCCTGCTTGATCCGCACCTAGAGGGAATCCTGTACATCAATGACGCTGCCAACACACAGCTGATGGGGCCAAAGGGTGGCGTGGATGCGGTGATGGCCTGCGACATCGATGTCAGCCGAGCCGTCTCGATACAAGGGGTCAAGGACTGGCGCTTTAGGTCCTCGATGATCACCAAGGACCTCTCCGATCGGGGACTGATGGACCGGGAGACACTGCCAGACTTTCCGTACCGAGATGACGGTCTCTTGGTCTGGAATGCGACCCGCGACTGGATCGAGGCCTTCGTGCGGACGTACTACCGTGCCGATGCTGACGTGGTTTTAGACACCGAGCTGCAGAGCTTCTTTAGCTCCGTGCAGGCCGAAGACGGCGGCAGGATCAAGGGCTTGGGCCAGGTTCGGAGCATCCACTACCTGGTCGATGTGCTCGCCCACATCATCTTCACAGGGAGTGCACAGCATGCTGCTGTCAACTTCCCACAGCTTCCGATCATGAGCTACGCACCGGCCTACCCGCTGTGCGCATACGGCAAGCCACCAGGCCGTGAGCCGGTCTCCGAGGCCGACTATCTGGCCATGCTCCCAGCGCTCGACATGGCTCAGTTTCAAGGCACCCTGGGCTTCCTGCTCGGAACGCTCAATCACGGCCAGCTCGGCCACTATCATAAGGGCTTCTGGTCCCACTTTGCAGGTGACCACCGGCTGAACCACGCCCTCAAGGGCTTCCAGGGACGACTCGACCAGATCGAGTCACTGATCGAAGAGCGAAATAACTGTCGTGAGCCCTATGATATTTTGCGGCCCTCTCAGATCCCGCAGAGCGTGAACATCTAGCTCTTGTGCTGCTCGCGGGCCTCCTCAACGACCTCGCCGAGCATCACCGCATCGGCAACAGCCTCTTCCGCCTTGAGCGCCCCCTCCAGAATCTCCGAGGCCGCCTTCATCACCGCGGCCAGACCGTAGACCGTCACGCCGTGGTGAGCCCCCACCCGGTGGACGGGCTCCTCGGTCATGACATGGAGAACCTCCAGCAGTCCACTGATGAGCAGGAAGACTCCGATGGCCAGGTCGAACCACGGACTGTTCATGATGGCTCTGACTCGTTTCATGATCTCTCCTTGAGGCCAGCCACGTATCCCGCCCTCGGCCGCAGAGGCCAGCCGGATCGCGACATCGTCTCCTCAGTCCTCGCGCCGCCGCATCGCGACCAAGCTCAGCAAGCCAAGGACTGAGGATAGGGCCAAAAAACGCTGTACGCGACCGGTGTCAGAGCAAGCCACATGCCACTAAGCTGCGATGCCGTCGATGGTTAGGCCTAGGTTAGGTTGATTGGCAGTGTTTGTGTAGGCGTTGCTGCTGGACCAACCCCAAGCCTCGGGATCCGCGACTAT
>CAWVVG010000147.1:0-8100 GCA_963932775.1 uncultured bacterium | reverse complement strand
CCGGAGCATCAGGGTCAATAATTTCTTCTTCACCGGTGTCTTCGGGTTCATCTGAAATGCCAGTGTCAAAGATGTCACTGATCCCAGGTTCGATGTCCGACCGAGATGAGACTTTGTAGTCGGAAGCGCAAGCGGCAAGCAGAACGATTGGGGCAAACTTACGAATCATTTAGATTCTCCCGGTACGGGGGTTGACTGTGGCGTGTTGGACTGGGCTGATGACCGTTGGAAACGAGTTACCCGAAATTGCCAACTCAAACCAGAGCGGCCAAATGCGTTCGGGCCATGTTTACCCAGTTGTCACGCAATCCGATACAATTTTTTATCGATTGGGACCGTTATTTATGAGGGGTGGGCTTGTTTCCAGCCGCCGAGGCTGGACTCGATGACCCGTGCCGCAGCGATCGTGAGGTGATCCATCCCTCTTGCGCCGGCGACCTGAACCCCGAGAGGGAGTCCACTGTCTGAAAATCCTGCCGGAACCTGGGTAACTGGAAATTCCATTACATTAAACAAGGCGGTGTAGGCCGGCACGAATGGGGTTCGAAAGGCATCCCAGTGGCGTGGCGCCGGCCGATTGTAGGGCGGATGAAGCAATACGCCGTTGTCCCCCAGGGCGTCCTCCAGTTCAGCCTGAAGCTCTATGCCGACCTGCAGGTACTTTTTCATAAGGGACGGAACTGCGGCCCCGAGGCGGTCCGCGATTGTCATGAAGATGGCAGCGAAGGTGTGCCGGCCAGAGCCCGTTCCGAGGAGGAAAAGCTCCCAGAGGGGATTGAGCTTGCCTTCCTCTCCAAGGATATCTCCGTAGGGAACTGCTGTACCTTCCGTGAGCATGGCGCTCCAGATCTCGAAACCGTGCTTCATTTTGGGGAAGGTGCGGCTTGAGATGGTGGCGCCCTTCGCTTCCAGGGCCATCGCTGCTTGGTGGACGGCCAGTGCTACATCGCTGCGGACCCGACTTCGACCATTCCATGCCAGCGGGTAGACGACCATATTGGAAAAGTCCACGGTATCGGGGTCCCCCAGTTCGACTGAATGCATGCATTGGTCATGACCATCTTCACCCGAAATGATGCGGAGAAGAAGCCAGGCGTCATCTACCGTTCGGGCGAGGGGGCCCACGCCCAGGTATCGGCTCCCTTCTGTGCTCAGCGCACCCTCGGGGTAATGGCCAGTGATGGGCACAATACCGCCGGTTGGCTTGTGTCCTACCGTGCCACAGAAGGCTGCAGGAATACGGATGCTACCGCCGACATCCGACCCGATACCAAAAGGAGAGGCACCGCTCGCAACCAATGCACCCTCGCCACCCGATGAGCCGCCTGAAGTCATGCGGGTATCCCAGGGGTTTCGGGTACGGCCGTAGACCCCATTGTAGGTCTCGAGCCACAGTCCGCCTTCGGGCACATTGGTGACACCCATCACGATTGCGCCTGCATCGCGCAGCCGCTGCACGACTGTGGCATTTTTCTCGGCCACAACATCCTTGCGCCACAGGATTCCGCCGGTCTGCGGCATGCCCTTCACCCCCAAGAATTCCTTGATGGTACAAGGAATCCCCACAAGTGGAGGCAGATCATCGCTTCCGGATGCCAGCAGTTCATCGGCTTGTGCGGCCTCCTTTCGGGCCAGGTCGAAACGATCTGCGGCCAGACCATTGACCGCCGGATTGACCAATTCAATCCGTTCGATATGAGCTTCCAGCAAAGAGGATGCTGTGATTTGCCCTCCGCGCAGTGCATGTTGAAGGTCGCTGATGGAGGCGGTCAATGGGTTCATTGCTCGTCCCTATCCCGCCTGCGGTCGCGGCTACCCGTCAAAGACCCAGGATGCCTTTGTAAAGATCGCCCATTCACGCTGTGGGTCACCGGCTGAAGCCGAATCATCTCCCTCAGATGGGAGAGAAGTATGACCCCCAATATAGATGGCTCGCCCGGGGGATTTCTCCCAGGCGAGTAGGGTCTCTACCGAAGTGGTTTCGCTAAATGTGGAGGCATCGATGATCCAACGATTCCACAAGGTTGGTGTGGCAAACAGCTCCAGCTTGAGACGACTCACCGTGCCGTTGTACACCGTGGCGTCACCCGAGTCGAAGCGTTCCCAGCCCACCATTGGTCCGATTCGAAACGCGGGTACTGGCTGTAAACCAACGTCCAGGAAAACGTCGTGTCGAAGGCCCTTCAGTGGTGCATCGGAGTCGTAGAGAATTCCTTCCCCGCTGCTGGCGACGATCCAGGTTCGGAGCCACTGGGTCCATGACCCACCACCCATCATGCTCAACCGCGCTGTGTCGAACCATTCCTCGGCGAATTCCTCTCCCTCAAAGTTCGAGTGAATGATGAACATCGCCCCGTTTGATGTCCAGAATCCAACGCCCGGGCCGAAGTCGTATTGCCGCATTTGACCGGATGTGTTCCAAGCCAGGGACCCTCTGACTGGCATCAGGAAGACCCGCGTGACGGCTTTCCACCTGGGGTACACATAAATCTCCAAGTCATTGTGGAGGCTGATCCAGTCGGAGTAGGGCTGGAATCCATTCTCCGTTCGAAAATCCTTGGCCAGGTAGGTCGCTTTGAAACTGTTCTTGAGTTTTCGAGTTCGAACCTTGTTCCGGAGGACGAATGCTGGGGCAGGGGAGCCATCCTGCCCGGGACCTGTGGTGGACGAGACGAGAGCCGAGCCATCGACATTGACCGCTTCGCTCAGGCTGACCCGCCCGTCGACTCCCACCAGGTGGTGTCTGAGGTCGGTACCCACAACGCGCCGGTCCGATACCAATGCTCCAATCATATTGTCCCCACCTGGGGACCAGCGGGCGCGGCCTATGGTGCTGACGGCATCGCGCCCATCGGTCTGGTCTTGGGTCCACCCACCTGTCTCTACGACCGACGGACCCGGCGCTCGATCCCAGACGTGCATTGCCGCCAATGCGAGGTCTCCGGTCTCAGCAGTCGTACGTAGACCATACAGCGGAGCCACCATTGACCGGGTGTAGATGAGGTCTTTGAGGGGGTGAGAAAACCACTCTTGTCCCTCCACGAAGAAGGGCCGTTTTTCCTTGTATTTCTCGTTGTATCTCTGGTTTACGACGATCCTTGCCTCGTCTGATTCCACTTGAGAGAAGTCAGGGTTGAGTGTGGCCAACACTTGGGTGCTGTGATTGGGCGCATATTGAAGCGTCAGCCCCGGTGCGACTCCGGCAGCACCGACTCGGGATTTAGGGAACCCCTCATGGGTTCGAGTCGCTGTGACTTCGGGCAGAACGCGCAGGTTGCTTCCCCGCTCAACGCGCCCCGGGCCTCCCATGTCAACCGACTGAACCAAGGCGCCCTGGATCTCGGGTTTGAGCTGAGGCCAAGAGCTCATCTCACCCTTTCTGGGCACGTGCCGAAAAAACATCGCATGGGCTTGATCTATGGTTTCAGGATGACGCACTGAAGACCAAGGGATCGCCAGTTCTATCTGGTACCCGTCGGCTGTGACCACTCCTGCTGACTGCCACTGGGTGTCCCACGACGACCAACCACCGCGCCATGGTACAAGCTCGTTGTCTTGGCCACGCACCACGGTTCCGTCCAGCTGAACGCCGAGAGGGTTGACGATGAAGAGGTGGGCACGTTCCCCTGTTCCGAGGAGATCAAGCAACAGTCCAACATAGTCGTCCGTGCGCCTGGAATCTCTCCGGCCCAGGCCCCCACGGATCTGTGAAGGATCCTCATCGTTGGCCTCAAAATGTATATACAAAGCGGACTCTGAGGCCATGGCTCGGACGAGCGTGCCCTGTTCCGGTGCCCGACCGGGCTTGGGTCGATAGGTGACGAAATTATCGATTTTGACGGCGGCGTCCCATGCGGACTCATTCGCATACCCATCAACCACAATCTCGGGTTTCTCCACTGTTGGGAAATCGAATGTGATGGGAATCGGCATGAGGCTTCTCGATTGCGGTAGGCTGGGCCTAGAGCCCGGAGGGTATCGTTGATGTTGAACGTTGAACAGCATGAGTATGTGCGGGTTGCAGATGAATGCCGGCGTCGTTTTGGGCCACCACCCAAGGTCGCTATTATTCTTGGCAGTGGCGTGGGTGGACTGAAGGATTCATTATCGGGCGTCGAGGTGGCGTCCTATGGCGAGGTCGGGCTTCCATTAATGTCTGTACCTGGCCACCATGGGCAGGTGCTGGTTGGTCACTTGGGTGGCACCCGCGTTGTCATGCTGGGTGGCCGCAAGCATAGCTACGAAGGGTCTCCACTCGAGGAGGTCGTACGGGGCGTTAGGGCCATGGCTGCTTGGGGGGTTGAGATACTCGTGATGACAAGCGCCGTTGGCTCTTTGGATTCGAGCCTGAAGCCGGGCGACCTGGTTCGGGTGGTGGACCACATCAACCTGATGGGCATCAACCCTCTGGTGGGTCCCAATATTGACAGTCTTGGACCGCGGTTTCCAGACCTTGCAACCGCATATGACCCGGTGCTCGGGAGACAGGTCGATGATGTGGCGGACTCTTTGGGGATCGAGATCCATCGGGGTGTTTACGCTGCGGTAAGGGGTCCAAGTTTCGAGACCCCCGCAGAGGTCAGAATGCTTGGCTTGATGGGTGCGGCAGTCGTCGGCATGAGTGTGGTGCCAGAGACGATCGCGGCTGTTCACGCTGGGATGCGCGTGGTGACCATCGCGATTGTCTCGAATGAGGGCACTGGACTCTCGGATAGTCCACCCAATCACGAGGCGGTGACTGAGACCGTCGGGAAGGCTGCGGGCCGACTATGCCCCATTATCGAAAAGCTGGTGAGCCAATGGTGACGGAAGAAGACAGAGAACTCTTGAAGGCGTCTTTGCTGGTTCAGAAGCGGGCCCACTGCCCGTTTTCTCGGTATCCAGTTGGCGCCGCAGTGCGGACCGAGGACGGGACCATCGTGACTGGCTGCAATGTAGAGAGTGCAAGCTTTTCTCTTACTTGTTGTGCCGAAAGGGTCGCTGTATTCAAGGCGGTCAGCGAGGGGCATAAGCGGATTACCGCATGCGCCATCGTTACGGTGGATGACAAGCCTGCACTACCGTGCGGCGCTTGCCGGCAGGTGTTGTATGAATTCGGTACTGACATCCGAATCATCCTTGGTAATCCAGAGGGTGAAGTGCGGATCCTGTCCCTCGATATGCTGCTACCGGAAGGCTTTACCTCTGAGCAACTTTTGGAACGGGCTGAGCGAGCGAAATCAACAGATTGAATGTCCGGCGCAGGTCGGTTAGGCATACGTGTTCCGCGTGCCCAATCTGGCCACAGGGGGCGCGACGGCTCCAAAAAACGGAGCAACGGAACGGATATGTTTGGTAAGACTCCCCTCGTCATGGTCGAGGATAATGCGGCACTTGTTGCCATGGTCGACAAGGTGCGCGGTGTGCCGGTTGTTGGTGTGGACACCGAGGCGGACTCATTTCACGCATTTCAAGAGAAGGTGTGCTTGGTTCAGCTGAGTGACCTCGAGACCGACTACATCATTGACCCACTCAAGATCGACGACATGTCTCCTTTGGGCGAGATCATGGCGGACCCGAGAACCGTGAAGATCTTTCACGGTGCGGACTATGACATCGTCTCCATGAAGCGGGACTTCGGTTGTGCCTTCGTGAACGTCTTCGACACTATGATTTCGGCCCAGTTCCTTGGGTTTGATAAGGTCGGCCTCGCGGACCTGATTCGGCGATTTTTTGGGCACATTATCGACAAGAAATATCAGCGCCACGACTGGGCCAAGCGTCCGTTGTTTGAAGAACACCTCTCCTATGCACGTGGAGACACCCACTGGCTGCCGGCGATTCGGGAGATGCTTCTGATTGAGTTGAAGCGTTCCGGGCGTCTCGAGGCTGTGGCCGAGGAGTGCGACATCGTTCAAGAGCGCGTCTGGCAGGGTCGGACCAACTCCGAAGCTGATTTCCTTCGTGTGAAGAATATCAAGGATCTCACGGTGGAGGATCTCAGGGTGCTCCGCGCAGTCTGGGGGTACCGAAATGGGAAGGCAAAAGCTGCAAATCGGCCGGCGTTCAAGCTAATTCCAGACCCATTCCTGATTGGCCTCGCCAAGGTGAAGCCTTTGGATGCCACAGAGATGAATAAGCTCGCCCGCAAGGGTTCGTCCATGTTGCGTCGGCATGGGGATGCGCTGTTGGCCGCAGTCAAAGAGGGGATCGCTGACCAACGGCCGATTCCCGAGGTTCCAAAGACCGCTCGAAGCCGTGTTCCAAGAGGCGGTCCTGGAGTGGACCGGTACCTAAACCCTCTGAAGGACTGGCGGAACAACAAGGTCAAGGCGACAGGGGTCGCACCGGTTGCGGTCGCGAACAACACCCTACTCAAGGAGGTTGCACGCCTGACCCCAGTGGACATTGAGGCACTGGCAAATGTACCGGGGATCCGGAAATGGCAGGTCAAGGCTTGGGGCGAGGAATTGCTGGCCGTCGTGGCAGATGTGAGCGCCAAGCGTGGCGAGAATTCTGATTCGAAGCCCCGCCGACCTCGGCGTGGCCAAAAGAAAGATGAAGGCGAGACCCCCGCCTGAAAATCGGTATTATCGCACGGCTGCAATGCAGCTGATTTCCACCAATGCGTCCTTCGGGAGACGGCTGGCCTCCACGCAGGCTCGGGCGGGTCTGTGGTCGCCAAAGAACGCTGCATACTCTTCATTCACCGTTGCGAAGTCGTCCATAGAGGCCACAAAAATGGTCGCTCGAATAACAAGATCCGAGTGGCTCCCTGCTTCGGCGAGGACCTCGCCCAGGTTCTGAAGTGCCTGTCGGGCCTGTGCCTGAACGTCTGGTCCTGCCCATTGCCCACTGGCGGTGAGGCCGATTTGTCCGGAGCAGTAGACAATTCCACCGTGCTCCATTGCTTGACTGTAAGCGCCGATGGCGGCGGGCGCGCGGGGAGAGGCAATGGTCTTCATGGGGTGTATACCGCGACGTAAGGAAGGTTTCGGAACAGCTCGCCGAGGTCGAGGCCGTATCCGACCACGAATTCGTCTGGGATTGCAAAGCCGACGTAATCCGCCTCCATCTCGACCTCTCGATTGGCCGGCTTATCCAGCAGTGTGCATACAGCTAGGCTGCGCGGGCGCCGCACCTGAAGCATGTCGAGCAGATAGTGCATGGTGAGCCCAGTATCGATGATGTCCTCGACGATGATGCAGTCCTGGTCCTCGATCGAGTCTGAGAGGTCCTTTGTGATCTGAACGACTCCAGTGCTCTGGGTGCCACCTTTATAGCTGGAGACCCCCAGAAACTCGCACTTTACATCTCCACCGATTGCTCGAACCAGGTCCGCTGTGAACATGAAGCTACCCTTGAGCACACAGATGCAGGTGATGGTCCGATCGCCATAGGCTTCTCGGATTTCCTTTCCAAGCTCGGCAATGCGGGCCTGGAGCTGGTCCTCGGGGATCAGCGCCCGAAGACGGTTCTCTTTTGTAGCAGTAGAAAGACTCATATTAGCTCCTAAATCCAAGCATTATTCAGCACTTCCCCGACGCCACCAGCGCCAGGAACGATGTACTGATTATCAGTGAGGCCCACCTCTTGGTCCCAGTTTTCCCCTGGTCGTGTGCGGAGCACCTCAGGTGTGGACAGGCCTCTATCCAAGCGAATGGCAAAGATGTGGAGGTTGGGGAAGTCGGAAGTCATGCGCCGGAGGTACTCCGGGGTGACGATGAGATGAGCCGCTACGAGCGCTCTGGGGGAATCGCCCACTTCGGCCAGGTAGTGTTCGATGACACCAGCAATACTGGAACCCGTGGCGCCCATGGGATCCGGGAAGATCACGGTAGCACCGTTGATGGTACCGCCAATTTTTGAGCCATCGAGGGTGACTCCCGTGACGCGCCCAGCAGAGTCAGTGAGACGGCTGGCGACCACGTGGTCTTGTCGTAGAGCATCGGGCTCTACAATGTGATGCAGGCCCTCATAGAAACGGTGGGATGGGATGATCCCCGCACGGGCCACGTCAACCACGACGACTCGCTGTGTCCGGTCTATGCATTCGCCGCTGTACACGCCTTTTGGTGTGAATTCGGACATTCGGGTGGGGGAATCTACGTGGACCTTGGC
>CAWVVG010000146.1:0-8111 GCA_963932775.1 uncultured bacterium | reverse complement strand
GCTCTCGTTGCTGAGCTTGGCCTGGGCGAGCAAAGACTGACGGGCTGGCTTTAGGGGCGCCAGTGGGTCCCAAGGACTTTGTCCCAGAATGTCAGCGTTGATGCGAAGTTCCCCTTGGTTGGCTTGGAATGGTGCAGGTCATGGTGCTCTGCAGGTGCGTACAGCGGAATCAATTTACCCAAGGGAGACTTGATACCGGAGTGTACATCGAGCTCGTGGAGGTTTCGAACCAGCGCATAGGCCCAGAGAGACCAGATAGGAATCCCGCCCCAAGCCAAGTGGAGAACCAAGAGTCCGAGGGAGGGTCCGATGGCGCCCACCATCCACTCGAGTGGGTGCACATAGATGTACTCGATGGGCAGGGGGGAGAAGGCTCTGTGGTGAATCCGGTGGACCCGATTGTACAGGCCTTTGTGCTCGTGCATCAGCCGATGCCAAGCGTAGAACCAGCCGTCGTCGAGCAGAACAACAATGGCCAGTTGGCCCAGCAGGACAGGGGCGGAGGGGATGTCGGTCGTGAAGGCATCACCAAAGGCACTCATGGCCACATAGACCATGGCGATCAGGATGGATTGGTTGAGAAGCACAAGGGGCATGCGCTCGCGCAGGGTCGCCCAGTGGTGGGGACGATCCTGGATTCGCATGGACTTGGGTATGCCGAACTGAATGATGGCCACCGTCCATAGGAGGCCCAGGACGTTGATGCCCATGTAGATACAGAGTGTGGTCGTTACCAAGTCGATGGGTGTCCCCGTCATGGGGTTTACCCAAAAGTCTTATGTCGAGAGTTCGAAATCGGGCCATCGCTACAGGGGATGCAAATTCAGCGAGTGCCGCCGTGTTGGCCGAATCGATCGCGAACATAGGTGAAGACTGCGTCGGCTTCGGCCTGGGTCAAAGAGATAATGGCCATGGAGCCCTGGGGGTTGAGCAGTACATCCATGAGGTCTTCGTCACTCAACAGTGGAACGGCGTCGATCAGGCTCGGGTTTGTGGCCGCACCCTCTCCGTTTGAACCATGGCACCCTCCACAGTCCATCGCGTACACTTCTGCTCCATCGATCACTTCGGAGCTGCCGCCATCACCGGTATCGGTGGCTTTCTCCGTTCCACATGCAAGGGCAAATATCGGGAGACAAATAGCAAGCGAGCGAAAGATAGACATTCAACCTCCAAGGTGACACCGGTGAGTATGCCTTAAAACGGCTCAGCCGGTGGGTGATTCCTGCGCACTTAGTGGTGCAAGGTGTTTGGATACTCGATGCTAACAAATCGTTCGGTACCGATGTCTGCGAACTCAAAGCTCGCCTCCACGCCATCGGGCCAGCGCACCGTGATGTCTGCGGAGCAGTCTCGTCCACCGAGCCCAATGTGCATCCATCGACTGTCCTCGGAGTTGTACGTACCCCGGCTGCCGTGCTGCTCTCGGACGATCCGATCATCGCCCCACTCGTAGATGATTCGAGCTCCGAATGCGTCGGTGTGAACCGAGTCACCATCGCCAATCAGCTTCACGGCCACCCAGCGATTGTCGGAGCCGATCTCATTTTGGTACAGGTAGTTCGGGCGACCGCCGCCTTGGTCTCGGCCGCCGACGAGCAAGTCCAGGTCCCCATCGTGATCGATGTCCGCCCAGGCATGATTCTGGCCGCCCTTCATCTGTTTTTTCCGGCCTTCTTCGAGACCGGTGACAGCGTCGGTGTTGATGCCGCTATCGAGCCCCACCGGTGCAAAGTTGTGCCCTTCTCTCTGCCACATGAGCCCAAACCATGCGAACTGCTGGGCCTCGCTGTAGCCACCCTCATATTTGGGGTCGCGGGTGACTGAGAGGTCGAGTCGGCCGTCGTTGTCGAAGTCGACCATGGCCGCGTCAATATCGCCCTCGTTGAACGGGATTTCTGCCTCGAGGAATCCGTTGACAAAGGTACCGTCGCCTTGGTTGAGCAATAGCTGGCTGGGGTCGGACCACTTTCTGCTGTAGTCTCCAGCGACCGGATGACTGATGGCCGTCACCCAGAAGTCCAGATCTCCATCGTTGTCTACATCGCCGCAGTCGACTCCGAAGGCGTTCGAGCCCACCCAGTCCGACCCGCTGACATCGGGTTCCAGTTCTTCGCCGTAGCCGGTCTGTGCGATGAAGTAGTTGCCAGTGCCTTGGGCCGCCGCGCCCGCAGCTGCGGCCACATTGGTGAAGGATCCGCCGTCGTTCTGCCACAGCTGGTTGTGGCCGTGCTCGACACTCACGCCGTAGGTTGCGACAAAGATGTCCATGTCGCCATCATTGTCATAGTCGCAGGCCACCGAGCCGTTGGATGGTTGGCTTGTCACGCCAACAAGGGCAGCGGTATCGACGGTGAAGCTGCCGTCGCCGTTGCCCCAGTACAAGAGGTCTCGGGCTCCATACGAGGTGTGACCGTTGCCCACGAACAGGTCGACCGAGCCGTCTCCATTGAAGTCGGCGAAGACTGCGGTGGCTGCGGTGGGCTGGGATGCAGCGACGCCCGCGCCTGCGAGTTCGGTGAACACTCCGTCGCCATCATTCAAGAGGATGGTGGACTGGTGCCCAGTGAGGTTGGGCAAGTCCAGTCCAGCGAAGGCGTCCTGATCGCCATCATTGTCCACATCGGCGAATGCGTAAAAACCCGCCTGGATGTCCCGAAGCCCGGAGGCATCCGAGTGGTCGGAAAAGGTCCCGTCTCCTCGGTTGAGAAAGACAAGATGCTCAAAGGGTATTCCTGCGGCCGGATTCGGGTACAGGCTGTGCATCACGATGTCGTCGAAACCGTCGCCATTCAAGTCAGCAAAGGCCAAGCGGCTGTGGTCGTTGATGGGAATGCTCTCGGGTGGGTCTGGGTCAAAGTTTCCCAGTTGGATACCGCTGGCCTCCGAGATGTCGGTGAAGAAGTCGCTGGTGGGGAGCTCCGCATCCCGGTCATCACATGCGACCGAATCCCCTGAATCACTGGGCGAAACATTTTTTGTGTTGCTGTCACAGGCATTCATCAGAATCAACGTCGACCACAGTGTGCGCATAGAACCTCCAGGTCTTGATGTAGTCGAATTTTTTGATCAACGAAAGTGTTGGCTACCGGCTAAGTAAACGGAACGGAGGTCACGATGAGGATGATGGTCGGCATTGCAGCACTATTTGTTGGCTGCGGCACAGCAGAGAAAATCAGCCCCTGTACAGATATATGTGGGGTTTTGGTGGATCAGTGCGAGGTGGCATCGTTCACTTCTTTCGGTGAGTGTGAGGGTTCTTGTGCACACTCAGAGGAACAGGGCACAGTTGTGGCGGACTATCTGACCTGTTTGGAAAACGTGGACGAATGCGACACCTTTGGCATTGTGGAGTGCGAAAATGAACACGGTTGGTAGGCTCAGTATTGGCGTGATGCTCACAGTGGGATGCGGCAAAGAGTACGACATCATCGCCATAGCACCGGAAGTCGACCCGGGTGACTACATGGACTGCCCATTCTCGGAACTCGACGAGACCGCGGCTATCAGCGTCTACGACTGCAACCCTGTGTTTGACACGACGGACGAGTCCTGGGGCTCATCTGTGGGCTCCGTGGGCTTCTACACCAACTTGGTGCTGGGCCATCCGGTGTACCAAATCTGGTATGCAGCTTCCACCGACGGAGAAGACTACCTCTCCGATTGGGGAGTGGGATCGGCAGTCTCAACCAATGGTGCCGACTGGGACCCCCATCCAGACAACCCCTTGCTCTCGGATGTGTCCGGTGCCTGGGACCAAGATGGAATGGCCGCTTTGCAGGTTGTGCGGGATACCAGCGGCGACCGCTACGTCATGGCATATCAGGGCTACACCTTTGATGGTTTTTCTTGGAGCATTGGCGTGGGCGTGGCATCGAGTGTTGACGGCATCTCTTGGGAGCGCTCTCCGGCCAATCCAGTGCTGAATCAGCAGACCGCGTACAACGGCGACATTTACATTACCTGGCCGTTCGCCCTGTATGCAGGAGAAGGCGGTGGCATGACCGCCTACTTGGGTGGGTCACGAACGGGTGAGGCTGTGGACATGTATGCAGTACAGCTCTCTGAGGACCTCTCTGACTGGGACATCATGGACGAACCGGTGCTCGAGGCTGGCCCAGAAACATATGACGAACAAGGCATCTCGGATGCTTCGGTCGTGAAGGTTGGTGACACTTACTACATGTTCTACGTTGGCTTCTCGGATTGGGAAGAAATCGACGGAGGCGCACGAGTACCGAGGCAGTCGACCCTCAATCTGGCGACCTCTCGCAGTGGAATCTCATGGGAGAAACATCCCGAAAATCCGCTGCCGGTACATTTGACTTCCGACAGAGAAATCAATGCTGTTGCGGCCCAAGTTTTGGGTGGACAGGTTCACGTGTGGGTGACCGATAACTACGCCACAGGTGGCGATGTGAACCACAACGCTGTCGGCTATTACCTGATCGATCCGGAAGCGCTCTGAGTTCTTGGGGCATGGCCCAGTCTCATCTCGGGCTAGTCGTCGATCTCAAGTTCGTCGACTTCTGACTCCATCGCGGCCCAGGCTCTGATGCGTGGCTCGGCAGCCAACCGAGCTTTGGCTGCAGCCGCACGTTCTTGTTCTGCGGTGCCTTCTGCTTTGATGCGGGCATCGATGGCTTCTTCAAGTCTGGATTCCAGGCGGCCGATTTGCTCGAGTAGCTTGTGGCTTTCCCCAGTGGAGCTGTCTTGGGCGCTGCGCATCGCGTCTTCGGCCTCTTGGCGTCGACGGTCGGCTTCTTTACGGGCATCGGTGAGATCGCTGATCTTGGATTCGAGGCGTTGGATGCGGCGCTCATTTTCAGGGGCAGCTTGGACCGCGGCCTGTGTGGAGTCTATCTCCGCTTTGAGCTCAGCCGTTTGCTTCTGGGCATCCTCGATGGCTTCATCTCGTTTGCTCTGGAAAAGGGTCAACTGATGGAGGGCCTCGTCTCGTTCCGTACCGAGACTGGTGTGGGCTTCGCTGGCCTCAGTGAGCTGGCTCCGCGTGTCGTCCAATTCAAACCGAGCCTTGTCTCGCTCGGTCTTGATGTGGGCGCTGCGGTCTCGGGCTTCTTTTACGTTGGCGTGAAGGCTCTCGAGTTCCGTTTCTCGGTTCGAGATCGTCTGCTGCGCCTGACTCAGGTTGTGACGGGACTGGTCTAGGTTTCGCTGGATGCCGGTGGCATCTTCGTGGGCTGCCTGTAGTAGGGCTTCCAGGTTGGTGCGTTCCTGGTCCCAAGCGATTCGGGTGGCGTTGACGGAGTCTTCCTGCTCGGCAAGACGAGACTGGAGCGCCTGGCGTTCGGCTTGCAGGCCTCGCATTCCTCGCTCAAGGTCGTTGTTTCGCTTCAGGGTGTCTTCACCCTCGCGGATCTGCTCTTGAGCTCTTTCGCTCACAGCTGCCATTTCTGTTTCAGTTTTCGTAAGCTGCGTGCGCAGTTCGGCCTGATCCTGGATGGAAAGGTCCAGCGATGCCTTGGTATTGCCGAGGCGCTCGACCGTGCGTTGGAGGTTTTGATCGAGTTCTTCGGTGACCGCAAGCGCTTCGGTTGTGCGCTGCTGTGCTGCTTTTCGGGTTTCCCGTTCTTGGCTCAGCTCGGCTTCTGCCTGACTCCGCGCTTGAATGGCAGCTTGTGCCATCTGCGTTGCATCGGAAGCGAGTTCATCGGATTCGGACTTCGAGGCTTCGGCTTGTGCTTGTGCGGTGAGGGCCTGATCCCGAGACTGGTGGGCCTCATTCATGGCAACAATGGCATCGGCGTTGCTGGCCTCTGCTGAAGTCTTGGCGCGCTCAGCGAGGTCCTGCTTGGACCGCGCGGCCTCTTCCCCGGCTTCTGCCGCAGTCATTGCTTCCGTCGCTTGCTCCCGCAGCAAGTCTGCCCCAGCCGCAGTATCTTCTGCATGGGCTCGGGCAGCTTCAGCTTCGACCCGCTCGGTCAGCGCTTGGTTTCGCTCGGTCTCGGCTTGGGCTCGTGCCTCTTCCGCCTCATCACGGGCAAGCAGCGCCGCATCGCGCGCGGCCTCAGCTTCGGTCCGCAAGATCTGCGCCTGAGCGAGACCTCTTTGCGCCTCCTCGGCCACATCCCTTGCTTGGTTCTGTAAATCTTGGGCTTCGGCTTGGGCTTGTCTGGCGGCGCTCTGGCCCGTTTCGGCCTGTGATTGCGCGTGGCGTGCCTCAGCGGCCTCAACCCGGGCTGTCTCAGCAAGCGCGACCGCCTCTGCTTGGGCGGCTTCAGCAGTGGCCTGAATGGAGGCAGCATTGTCTCGTTCGGCGATGGCCAGTCCCCGCTCATGCTGGGCCTGTGCTTGGACGGCTTCTGCGTTTGCCTGCGCGTCCAGTGCTTGTCCTCGCTCGTGCAGGGCCAGTTGTTGGGCGGCTTCTGCGCTTGCTTGTGCATCCAGTGCTTGCCCCCGCTCGTGCAGGGCCATTTGTTGGGCGGCTTCCGCGCTTGCTTGTGCATCCAGTGCTTGCCCCCGCTCGTGCAGGGCCATTTGTTGGGCGGCTTCTGCGCTCGCTTGTGCATCCAGTGCTTGTCCCCGCTCGTGCAGGGCCATTTGTTGGGCGGCTTCTGCGCTCGCTTGTGCATCCAGTGCTTGTCCCTGCTCGTGCAGGGCCAGTTGTTGGGCGGCTTCTGCGCTTGTTTGTGCGTTGCGGGCCTCATCTCGCTCGTGCAGGGCCAGTTGTTGGGCGGCTTCTGCGCTTGTTTGTGCGTTGCGGGCCTCATCTCGCTCGTGCAGGGCCTCCTTCTGTGTGGTCTGAGCCTGAGCATTTGCGGTTTCGGCTTCGGCTTGGTCGGTAAGGGCTTGTTGCCGTTGTTCCAAGGCCTCTTGCCGTTGTTCCAAGGCTTGCTCTGTAGCAACCTGGGCTTGAGCCATTTTGGCTTCGGCGGAAGCCTGCTCGGCGATGGCTTGGTCGCGCCGGGTCTGGGCCTGAGCCTGGGCTGCTTGGGCCACGGTCTGAGCGGTCTTGGCTTCTGCCATGGCCGCCTCGGCTTCCTTCATGGCTGTTTCGGCTGCGACCTGCGCGGAGAGTGCTTGTTCAGCAGTGGTCTGGGCAGCCTCCCGGAGCTCGTTGGCATGATTTCGGCTGGCCTCGGCCTCGGTCATGGCCTCTACAGCTTGCTGTTGAATCAGCTCGGCCCCGGCGCGGGCTTCGGCGGCCTCGTACCGCTTTGCCTCGGCCTCACTCGCTGCCAGAAGCGCGTGGTCGCGCTCGGATTCAGCCGACGCTTGAGCCTGGGCAGCCATGCCTGCCAGATGTTCTGCTTGAGCTTTGGCTTCGCAGGCCAACTGCTCTATTTCTTCAGAATTGACCTGCGCGGATCGTGCCTTCTGTGCATCCTCCATCGCCCGCTCTGAGACGGACTCGGCCTGAGCGCTGGCGTCCACGGCAATGTCACGGGCAGCCAGGGCTTCCAGCTTCTCTCGCTCGGCCTCCGCTTGGGCTTGCAGTGCAAAGTCGCGGACTTTGCTGGCTTGGTCACGGCTGTGTTCGGCGTCGGAGGCGGACTCCATGGCTTGCTGTTGAAGCAGCTCGGCGCCAGCCTGGGCCTCTTGTGCCTGGGCTTGGAGTTTTTGGGCCTGATCTCTTTGTTGCTCGGCACCCAGCTGAGAGAGAAGGGCCTCGGCGGCGATGGCTTCGGCCGTTTCCGCCGAGGCCTCCGCAGTTTCTTGCTGGGCGATGGCTATGTTTCGGTCGGTGTCCGCGCTTAGGCTGGCCTGTAGAGCCTCATCCCGAATCGTCTCGGCGTCGGTTTGTGCTTGCAATGCCTCGTCTCGGATGCCCTCCGCGCGCCGCTGGCTTGCTAGCGCGTCTTCACGGTCCATCTCCGCTTGTGCTTGCAGCGCTTCCGCGCCACGCTGGGCCTCAAGCGCATTGTGCTGTTCCCGCACGGCCAGATCCTGGGCTTCGCTGGCAGCATCCCGTTGGGCCTCGGCCTCCGCTTGAGTGGCCATCGCGTCGTCGCGAATCCTCTCGGCGATCTCGTGGGCCTGTACGGCCACTTTCTCCGCCTCGCGCGCATCGTTCATCCTTTGCCGCGCAGCATCCCGGTCGGCCACAGCCGCCTCTCTGGATAGGTCCGAGTCGTCTCTGGCTGTCTCAG
>CAWVVG010000145.1:0-8161 GCA_963932775.1 uncultured bacterium | reverse complement strand
AGCTTGCGGACATTGCCGCGGATTCTGAGTTTCTCCAGCGCCTCGCGGCAGCCTATGGAGAGCGAGGTGCTTACCGTGCTCCAGATGACTTCGAACGCCCCATCCAGAATCTGGATGCCCGCCGGTTGATCAATGAACAGCGCAGTGTCTACCTGGCTTCAATTCCCTTGGTCGCACTGTTATTTGGGTTGTTTGGTGGTCTGGCGTGGTGGGTTCGCCGCCGAAATGGTGGCCGCTGAGGTACGATCATTCCATGAACTGGATGTACACCCTCATTTTGGCCGGATTGTTCGCCTGTGGTGATGAGATCGCCCCCGTGGAGGAGGTCAAAGAGAAGCCAAAGTCGACCAACTCAGTGGGGAACGCGGATGTCACCAGCGTCTTCGCCCGACAGGAGAAGGACGGGAAATGGACATTCCATGTCTCCGTCGAACACCCAGATGTAAACTGGAACGACTTCGCGGATGGCTGGGCTGTGGTCTTGCCCGATGGGGTCACGCTACAGCCCGATCCTTTTCAACAGTTCACTAAGCACTTCCGGCATCCACATGTGGACGAGCAGCCGTTCACACGGACACAGAAGGGAATTGAGATTCCCGATGGCGTGGACACGGTCATTGTCCGGGCCCACGACAAGAAGGATGGCTGGGGCGGAAAAGAGGTGGAAGTGAACCTCAATGTACGATTCGGGGAGCAATTTTCAGTGAAGCGCGCACCTTAGAACTGGCGCGGGGAGGCAGTCTTGTTTCGGATGTTCTTGATGTTGTTCTGGTGTCTGCCTGCATTGGCCTCATCTCGTATTGTGGTGACCACCACCGAACCCGTCCAACTCTTTGTCGACGGCATGCTGATTCCCACTTCGATCGGAAACATCCGAAGTGCGATTCCCCACATTGCGCCCGGCAGTCATGTGGTCGCCATTCATGACTTATTGGGAAACCTGCAGCACAAAGAGACTGTGATGGTGCCCGAGGGTGCCGATGTCCGGGTCAACTGGACGCCAGGCGGTCAGTTTCAGATCACCGGTACAGACCCAGAGGGCGCTGCACCCCCGGTCGCTGATGGCACGTCTGGACCGCCCATGACCGAACCACCCACCAATGCTCCAGCGTACACCCAGCCCAGAAATGAGGGTTCGGTACAGGCGCTCCGGGCCAGTGCTTCTCGGGCCCCCAGCGTTGGTACGGTGGCGAGTATCGTGACCGGTTCGGGAGTCGCAGGTCTTGCCGCCGGGGCCGCTGCGAGTGGCGTGAGGTCGCTGACCTATGGTGCCAAGGCTGGGGTCAGCTTCGGAGAGCCGGTGGCTGTACCCCAGCGGATTATTCGTCCCAATGTGGTGTACGGCCAGGTTCGCTTCATCAAGTCGGGCGGTGGTCCGATCGTTGTGTACGAGAACGGGATGATCGTCGCCCGCTTGGAGCAGGGAGAGGTGGAGCTTGATCTTTCGATTGAGGTGGGTCGAAGGGAGCTAGAGATCCGCAGCGACCTGGACAACCGAGTCTTGTTTCAGGGAGACCTGCAGGTGGATCGAGGCCATCACATTCAGCTTGCGGTCAGCGAATCCGTCGCGCCCAGAGCCACCCAGCGTCCGTGGTTGTACAAGAGCGCAGATTGAGTTTGGGCTAGTTGACGTCGAAGCGATCAAATTCCATCGTGAACTGGCCGCGTCCTTGGGTCATCGAGCGCAGGTCGGTTGTGTAGCCGAGGAGCTTCTCGAGGGCGCACTCACAGTGTATGGTCGCGATGGTGCCTTCTTGGTCTGTGCCGGAGATGACGGCATGTCGGGCCTGCAGGTCACCGATTACCCCGCCCATTTGTTCATTGGGTACCACCACCGCAACTTTCATAAGAGGACGCATCACAGCGCCGCCTCCATTTAGAATCGATTCCCTCACAGCCTGGGCTACGCCGATGCGGATGGCTTGTGGACTGGACTCCTCCCCGAACAACTCGATGGACTCGATGACGACGGCCAGATCTTGAAGGATCGCTCCCTCGATGGGACCCGCGCTCACACCGTCTTGGGCTCCGAGGCCGACGGCTTCTTCTTGGAGTTTGTTCAGGGTGCTTCCCTCGGGCAGTAGAGTCAGGCCTGCAACATCGGTAGTGGTCTGACTGCCTCGGGCGAGGGGTTTGCAGGATGCCACGACCCGAACCTTCAGGTTGGCGGTATCTGTGGCACTGAGTCGGATCATACGGTCGAGTGTAGTGTCGGCAAAGCCTGGGGCAAGAATCGTCTCGCGGCTGACAACCCGTGGCTTTCCAGCCCGTACCTTGACCCCAAACTCGCGCTCTATGCGCTCGAATACGATCATGAGGTGCAACTCCCCCATGCCGGAGAGGATTCGCTGACCAGTCTCTTCATCTTCGATAAATTTTAGTGTCGGATCTTCTTCGCAGACCTTCCCAATGACCTCGAGGAGTTTCTCCTCATCTTGAGAGCGCTCCGCCTCGATGGCCAGTCCCAGGACGGGGTCCCGGCTGTCGATTCGTGCCAATAGAACCTCGTGTTCGGCTCTACAGAGGGTGTCTCCGGTCGTCGTATACTTGAGGCCAGCCATCAGGATAATCTGGCCGGCATGGGCGGTATTGATGCGCCGCTTTGAGCCTGCGTTCACATCAAAGATTCGGGCCACGCGCTCGTCCACATCAGAGCCGGCAATCCGGACTTTGTCGCCGGCATTCAGGGTGCCTCGATAGATGCGCGCGAAGACATGGCGTCGGCCATCCCACAGCTGCACCTTGAAGGCCAACGCCGCGAGGGGCCCATCGTCGGTCATCTCGACCACCTCAGTGGTGTCGGTTTTTAGGTGAATCGCTTGGGTTGGAGGGCGGTCTTTGGGTGCAGGAAGTAGCTGGATCACGCCGTCGAGCAGTGGCTGTACCCCCCAGTTTCTCAGTGCGGATCCTGAGAAGCATGGTTGGATGGCACCTGCGATCGTCCCCTTTCGCAAAGCGGCCCAGACTTGGGCGGGATCTGCATCTCCCCCTTCAAGTGCAACGTCCTCCAATGTGGGGTCGAACTCAGCGGCACTCAAGAGCATGGTCTCTCGGTACCCCGCCGTCGCCTCTCGGAGTGCGTCCGTCAGTTCACTCTCTGTGACGACCTCTCCCCGTTCACCTGAGAAGGAGATCACTCGCCCATTTACCAGGTTTACGACCGTGTGTTCGTCGGTGGGCACGCAGACTGGAACGGGGTTCCCGTCCAGCCGCTTGGCGATGGTTGCCATTGAGCGATCGTAGTCGGCACCGGGACGATCCATTTTATTGACGAAGATCACCCGGGGGATGTCGAAGTGGCTGGCTTGGCGCCAGACCGTCTCAGTCTGTGGCTCCACGCCGTGGACTGCGTCGAGAACGATCACCGCGCCGTCGAGAACCCGCATGGCGCGCTCGACCTCGATCGTGAAATCGACGTGGCCAGGGGTGTCCACAATTTGGATCAGGTGATCATTCCACGGGCACTGGGTGACCGCGCTGGTGATCGTGATCCCGTGAGCCTGCTCTTCGGCCAAGTAGTCCATGGTCGCTTGACCATCGTGCACCTCGCCGATCTTATGGCTCGCGCCTGTGTAGAATAAAACTCGCTCTGTGAGCGTGGTTTTTCCTGCGTCAATGTGTGCGGCGATTCCGATGTTTCGGACCGCATTGCTTGTGTCCTTGGCCACAAACTCCTCCGTGTCTACGCTCGCGTAACAGGCTGGGACGGGGTAAACGGCCGCGGGGTGCGAAGTGGGCGGAATTCTGTTGCTTGAAGATGGCCGGGCGTTCAGTGGAGAGGCCTTTGGGGCTGCCACAACCCGTGTTGGTGAGGTGGTTTTTAATACCGCCATGACTGGGTACCAGGAGGTCCTGACCGATCCCTCGTACTGCGAACAGATCGTGACCATGACTGTGCCCCACGTAGGCAACTACGGGGTCAATACCGAAGACCCCGAGAGCGCCAATGTGTGGGTTACAGGTTTTGTCGTGCGAGAGCTCTCTCGCCGATACTCGAACTACCGTGCCTCGGAGGGCTTGGACCGGTACCTACGGGAGGCTGGAGTCCCCGGTCTTCAGGGCATCGATACCCGCGCCCTCGTCCGACACATTCGAAGTAAGGGTGCCATGAAGGCGGTGATCTCCACCGATGGCACCAGTCTGGAAGATCTGGAGAAGCAGCTTGCTGAGTGGCCTGGGATGTCGGGTCGCAGTCTGGCTGAGGTGGTCTCCACTAAAAGCCGGTACGTATATGCGGATCCGCCCGATGCCATAGGATCAGTGGCGGTGGTGGATGGTGGCATCAAGCGAAACATTCTTCGACTGCTCGAGCAGGCGGGTCTGCGGGTCGAGGTATTTCCTTCGAATTCTGTGGCTGAAGACTGGATGGAAGGCAACGACTTTGTATTCCTGAGCAATGGGCCGGGCGATCCGGCGGCACTGGATGGCATGGTGGAGCAGGTAAAGAAGGTGCTGGGCACCAAGCCCATCGTCGGCATCTGTTTGGGCCATCAACTCTTGGGTCGGGCCCTGGGTGCAGAGACCTACAAGCTGACGTTTGGCCACCGTGGAGTGAATCATCCGGTGCGAGATCTGGAGACGGGCCGGGTGGAAATAACGAGCCAGAATCATGGCTTCTGCGTGGACACGGACGGCATTATTGCCGCTGGTGGTGAGGCCACCCACATCAATCTAAATGATCAGACATTGGCCGGTTTCAAGCATCAGAAGCTTCGTGTTGCAGCCGTACAGTTCCACCCAGAGGCCTCTCCTGGTCCTCATGATTCTGCGCACCTGGTACTGGACCGATTCTTGAAGGTGGCGGGGATCACCCGCTGAAAGGACGTTCTGCCATGTGGTTTTTATTGGTAGCGATGGCAATTTTTGGCAGCTCTTATGCCTTTGTCGGGTGGCGCTTGTCCGCGAATGGCGGGTCGCTGACTCAAGCTGCTGTCTGGGGCCTCCTCGCCTTTCATTTCTTTGCGACCTTTGTGAGCTTCGCCGTACTTCGGCAGTTTGGGCCCACCGACTCAACTCGGCCGTTGTTCTGGTTCGTTTATGGTGGAATGGGGGTGTTCTCATTCCTGTTCTCTGGCCTGATATTTGCCGAGCTGGGCTGGACTGGGATCAGGCTGTTTGAGTGGATCACCGGTGGAACCGTCGTCGATGAGGAACGCCGTAAATTCTTGACCGGTGCGCTGAATATTGGGGTGCTGATCGCTGCGGGTGTGGGCGGCGCTTGGGGCTTCCGATCCGCCACTGGAGCGCCTGAGGTGGTGGAGGTCGACATTCTCATCGAAGGACTGCCCGAGGATCTCGACGGCTTTCGAATCGCCCAAGTGTCTGATCTTCACGTGGGACCTACCATCGGGGCAGAGTTTGCTCGCGGCGTAGTCGAGACGGTGAATGCACTGGCACCCGACCTCATTGCACTCACCGGTGACTTTGTGGATGGTAGCGTGGAGCACCTCTCGGAAGGGGTCGCACCATTGGCTGAACTCTACGCTCCGGAAGGCGTCTTCTTTGTGACCGGAAACCATGAATACTATTCAGGTCCCGTGGCGTGGTGCAGGAAGATGAAGGACCTGGGGTTCAAAGTCTTGCTGAACAGCCACGAGGTGATCTCGCGCGGTACCGCCAAGCTGTTGGTGGCTGGGGTCACCGACTATGGGGCCGAACGGATGCTTCCATCCCATCGCAGTGACCCCCTTGCCGCCGTAGCGGGCGCTCCGGAATGCGATGCCAAGATCTTACTGGCCCACCAGCCAAAGAGCAGCCGCGCGGCCAAACCACTCGCATTTGACCTGCAGCTGAGCGGCCATACCCACGGCGGTCAGCTCTTCCCCTGGAATTTCCTGGTTTGGCTGGCCCATCCATTCACGAAAGGTCTGTACCGTTTCGGATCCGGGTGGGTCTATGTGAATCCTGGTACTGGGTACTGGGGGCCGCCCATGCGGGTCGGCGTGCCGTCGGAGGTTACCTTGTTGACGCTTCGTTGTCCGACATCTGCTGTTTGATGAGGTAGGTTTAGAGCCATGAATCGAGACCAGCGTGTCCAGGCCCTACGAACCGCCTTGAACCAACGCATTGTGGTGCTCGACGGTGCCATGGGCACCATGATTCAGGGGCATGATTTCGGCGAAGCTGACTACCGTGGTGAGCGGTTCTCGGATCATGACCACGACCTAAAGGGCGCGAACGATGTGCTCGTGTTGACCCAAGCGGAGGTCATTCGTCAGATTCATCTGGACTATCTGCGGGCAGGCGCGGAGATCATCGAGACGAACACCTTCAATGCGAATTCAATCTCCTTGGCCGACTATGGACTCGTGCACTTGTCCCGTGAGGTCAATGTAGAGGCTGCACGGCTGGCGCGAGAGGCGGCGGACATCGTAGAGGCGGAGACCGGTACAACGCGGTGGGTCGCCGGAGCGCTTGGGCCCACCAACCGCACGGCGTCCCTCTCACCAGACGTAGAGAATCCCGGGTTTAGGAACGTCACCTTTGTGGAACTGGTCGATGCGTATCGAGAGGCTGCAGAGGGCTTGCTCGAGGGCGGGTCGGATCTCCTAATGGTTGAGACGGTGTTCGATACACTGAACGCCAAGGCAGCTTTGTTTGCCATCAGCGGCCTGATGGATTCGCTCGACCCAGCAGATCGACCCGGTTTGTTGATCTCGGGAACCATCACGGATGCGAGTGGTCGGACCTTGTCTGGGCAGACGACAGAAGCATTCTGGACCTCAGTACGGCATGCGGATCCCATCTGTATCGGTCTCAATTGTGCCCTGGGTGCAGACCTTCTCAGGCCTTATGTGTCGGCCCTATCTCGGGTGGCCGATGTAGCGGTGAGTGCCTACCCCAATGCCGGCTTGCCCAATGAGCTTGGCGAGTATGATGACAGCCCGGAGTTGATGGCAGAGCACATGGCAGAGTGGGCCCAAGCGGGACTCCTCAACATTGTGGGCGGGTGCTGCGGTACCACCCCAGATCACATTCGTGCCATCGCCGACGCGGTCCAAGACATACCACCCCGACGCCCAGTCCTCCGATCGAAGCATCTTCAGTTGGCGGGCTTGGAGGCGGTCGACATCGGAGTCGAGGGCCAGCTCTTTGTGAACATTGGTGAGCGCACCAACGTCACAGGGTCTGCGCGCTTCCGGAAATTGGTGGAAGCGGGTGACTATGAAACTGCCCTGCGCGTGGCGGCTGAGCAGGTCGAGGGTGGGGCTCAACTCATCGATGTAAACATGGATGCGGGGCTGCTCGACGGCGTGGAGGCGATGACCACCTTTCTCAATCTGGTGGCCACAGAACCGAACATCAGCCGGGTGCCCATCGTGATCGATAGCTCGCGGTTTGAAATCATCGAAGCCGGCCTTCGATGCGTCCAAGGCAAGGGGATCGTAAACTCGATCTCCCTTAAAGAAGGGGAGACCCAGTTCCTTGAACACGCGCGGCTGGTGCGACGCTACGGTGCCGCGGTGATCGTGATGGCCTTCGACGAAGATGGCCAAGCCGAGACCGTCGAGCGAAAGGTGAACATCTGCACCCGGGCCTACCGGCTGCTTACCGACGTGGTGGGCTTCCCGCCCGAAGACATCGTATTTGACCCGAACATCTTCGCTGTCGCCACAGGCATTCAAGAGCACAATGAGTATGGGCTAAACTTTATAGAGGCCGTGCGTCAGATCAAAGCGAACCTGCCGGGTGTTCGCATCAGCGGCGGAGTGAGCAACCTCAGTTTCTCTTTCCGAGGAAACAATGCAGTCCGTGAAGCGATGCACGCGGTGTTTCTGTACCACGCCATTCAGGCTGGAATGGACATGGGTATCGTCAATGCTGGGCAGCTCGCTGTGGTCGACGAGCTCGACCCCGAACTGAGGGAGGCGGTGGAGGATGTGGTCCTAAACCGGCGACCCGATTCTACGGATCGCTTGCTGGACCTGGCGAATCGCTTTCAGGGCCAGGGCAAAGTCCGGGAAGAGGATCTTTCTTGGCGGGATGTGCCGGTAAACGAACGAATTCGCCATGGCTTGGTTCACGGGATTGACCGCTTCATCGAGGCGGACACCGAGGAGGCCAGGGTCGGACTCGAGCGCTCCATCGACGTGATCGAGGGTCCGCTAATGGCGGGGATGAACGTGGTCGGCGATCTCTTTGGGGCCGGCAAGATGTTCTT
>CAWVVG010000144.1:0-8178 GCA_963932775.1 uncultured bacterium | reverse complement strand
GCTGCCCATGCCGTACTTCATGAAGTCAAGCACGCTCAGGGCCAAGTGGCGAACCGAGAAATCCCGCTGCCCCCAGCGGAGGAACGGCCTCTGAACCCAGGGGACCAGGTCGACCTCATCCGGATGGCAGACAAGGGAACGGTCATTCGAGTCAACGGAGAAAAGGTGGAAGTGGAGGTCCGGGGCAAGCGAATGCGCCTGAAACGGGCGGAGCTTCGTTACAACCGGCGGCCAACCCAGCGCACGGTTCAGGCAACCACCACAATGGCCCAGTCACCCACCGGACCAGACGGTGTGCGCACAGACTCCAACACCCTTGACCTCCGCGGTATGCGCGTCGATGAGGCACTCGATGAGGTCGAGGCATTTCTGGATGGATTGAGCCTCACGGAACACGGCTGCGGCTACCTGCTTCACGGTCACGGCACTGGGGCACTCAAGACGGCACTTCGTCAGTGGCTCCCCAAGAGCCGCTTCGGAAAGGCCTGGCGTGTGGGTGGGCACGATGAAGGTGGCGACGCGTTTACTGTCGTCATCCTCTGAGCCCGGCAAGAGCACCAAAAATCTACCTCAATCTGGGACTTTTCTGACCGTTGAGTGAGAGCCGGTCGCGCGCCCCCTATGCTCGAAGAGTGCTGTGGGGGGAAGGGCTATACGGCTCCCTGGCCCCATTGAACGACACGTTCCGGGGCCCAGTCCCCGAGGACACGATGAAAATTCAGCTCAAAATTCTCCCAGCCCTGGCCCTGTTTGGGTGCCAAGATCAAGTGACCAACACCCGCAATGAAACCGATATTCGAGCGCTCAGGGTCGAAATCGAATCTCTCCGTACGGAACTTGAGCGCACCCACGTCCTGGCCCAGCAGAACAAGACTGATTCTGCCGATTGGAACGACGATATTTCAGCACTCTGGACCATGGTTGGAGAGAGCCAGGACCGACTCGATCAGTTTGATAGTGCCGGACTCATTACCGAGGACGGGATCACTCAAGCCATCGCCACAGAGTCCGGCGCCCTCGGTGGCCTGGCCGCACGCATCAATGGTCTCGAGTCGTCTCTCTCGGTGTCCACAGCCTCCCTCACTGCAATGGCCGCGTTGAACGAGAGGGTCCACGTAAACGGCATGGGCGATGTGATCTTTCACGACACCAATGTGTTCATTCAGAACGGAACCACCGCTTCCGACGAGATGAACGGCAAGGGCAACTTGGTCCTCGGCTACAACCTGAGTGCGGGCAGCGAAGACCGAGCCGGGTCCCACAACCTGATAATCGGCGACCTCCATGCCTATGCCGGTCATTCCAGTATCGTTGCTGGAGAAGCCCATGAGCTGAGCGCCAACTACAGCGCCATCATCGGCGGCATCGGGAACCAGGTCACGAACGACTACGGTGCGGCGGTAGGGGGTCAGTACAATGTGGTCAACGGAATGTACGCGAGTGCTGTGGGCGGTGGCTTCCATCTGGCCACCGGAGCCAACAGCGCAATCCTCGGTGGCTACTCGAACACCACGTCCGGCATGTTCTCCAATGCCACAGGCGGAAGGGCCAATGATGTCGGCGGCGCCTACTCCACGGCGGCAGGAGGCAGCATGAACACCGTCGATGGGGCATCTTCTACGGTATCTGGTGGACACTCTCTTGAGGTCACAGAGCCCTTCAGCATCGCCCTACTCGATGAACTCGACACGCTTGTGGCCGACGTCTCCACCGCAATGACCGAACTCGAAGAATCCATCTCTGAGGCCAATGCGGCACAGGACGCCATTCTTGATGGACTTGCCGAGACCGATAGGGACTTGGAGGAAGACCATGAGGCGTCAACCGCCAGCATCGCCTCTACCATGAGCGACATCGCTGTGATCGAGTCTATCCTCGGCGATGCATCGACTGGATTGGTCGCAGTTAGCACCACCATTGAGGGTCACGCCGACCACCTCGATGACCTCGAGACACGGGTCTCTCAGGCGGACGAGCTGATGGCCTTTGTGGACATCGATAGCCGCGGTGATGTCGTCTTTCAGGGCACCAATGTGCTGCTCAATAACGGCCATGGAACCACCGCCTCAGCCAACGGGAAAGGCAACTTAATCCTGGGTTACAACGCCTACGATGGCGAAGATCGAAGTGGCTCCCACAACCTGGTCATCGGCGACCACAACAGCTTTTCGGGTACGTCTGGCCTGGTCGTTGGAGAGCTTCACCAGCTCGGCGGGCATGGATCAGCAATCTTGAGCGGTACCATGGGCCTGATGCGAGCCGATGCATCGGTCATCGTTGGAGGCCACACATCCGATGTCACCGCTGACTTCGCTGCGGCCGTTGGCGGGGCCCACAACACCATCACGGGCGCATACGGAACCACTCTCGGCGGGTACAACAACACCGCAGCGGGCGACTACTCTGCAGCTGGACCCGGTCGTGGAAACTCCGCAACCGGACCGTACACCGCCGCAATGGGAGGGGCACTAAACTCGGCAGAAGGAGACTCCAGCGCGGTCTTCGGCGGATACGCCATCGAGGCGTCTTCCTCCTTCTCCATTGGTGAAGTGACCGATCTCATCGGTCTGGTCGAGACCGAGCAATCCCGCCTTGACGCTGCCCTCGAGAGCCTGGTCTCCGTCTCGGGACAGACAGACGATATCGTGACTCGGTTGACCAGCGCCGAAGACCAAAATGAAACCCAAGACACAGCCATCTCCGACTTGGATACCACCACGGCGTACAACGGTGTTCTGCTCGCCGGAGCCATGGAGTCCCGGGCGACCCTCAAGACCGACTTGGCCGACACCCGCTCTGAGCTCCAGACCGCAGACAATGCTCTGGAGGCATCGATTGGGTCGCTGCAGACCGCCCATGAAGGCCTCACCTCGGACATCGTGGCATCCAACGAAGCCATCGCCACTTTAGACGACTACCAGACGAGCCAGAGTGCGACCATCGCAGACCTCAGCGACGAACTCGACTCAATGGCTGAAGCCGTGTCCTTGTACGATGATGATCTCGATACCGTAGACGGTCGCATCGACGGCATCGAGTCCAATGTGAGTGCCCTGGAGGTACACAAGGCCCAAGTCGATGCATTCTTTGAAGTGGTTGACCTGGATGCGGACGGAAATGTGCTGTTCTCCAACACCAATCTACTGATTCAGAACGGGTCGGGAGACTCCAATATTGCCAACGGAACGGGCAACCTGGTGCTGGGCTACAACAGTGCTGCGACCTTCTTGGAGGACCGGAGCGGCTCTCACAATCTGGTGATCGGCGACCAACATCACTACGCATCCACCGGCGGTATCGTCACCGGCCTAAACAATCAGATCACAGCGGAAGGTGCGGCTGTAATCGGCGGCACCGGACACCTCGTGTCGGGCAACGGTGGCGTCATCATCGGTGGCGCCAACAACGATGCCACCCAGACCGGCTCCGCCCTCGTCGGTGGCCAGTTCAACACCGCTTCGGGGGGCTGGAGTGCGATCTCTGGTGGTGAGTACAACTCCGTGTCCGGGTCACACGCAACCATTCTTGGCGGGCACTCCAACTCCGTCACAGGCGGACTGGGTGTAGTGGTCGGTGGGCACCGAAACGAAGCCACAGCGACCTACGCAACGGCTCTCGGTGGTCAGGACACCCTAGCCGACTCCGCGTTTGAGGTGGCCCCTGTGGACGACCTGGAGGCAGCCGTCGATGATCTTGAGGTCCTCACCGAATCCTTCGGCACCGACGTGGTGGAGGAGCTTGCAGAAAATACGGACCGCATCGACACTCTGGAGTTTGATCTGACAATGGTTTCAGATACCGCAAACTCCAACTCCACATCGATCGACACCAATACCAGCGACATCACCTCAAACACCGTGGTGGGGTCGTCGAACTCATCCGATGTGAGCGCACTTCAAGCAGCCGATGACGACATCTGGTTGAGCCTCGACGACCTGGAAACAAGCCGTGAAACAGCCGACAACTTCCTGAATTTCGTAACGGTCTCAAGCACCGGGAATATCGTCTTCGAAGACACCAATCTCATTGTTAGAAACAACTCTGGAAGCACCGATGGCGACACGGACGGAAAGGGAAACATCATCATCGGCTACAACGAGATTGACGACGACTCAGCCCGGTCTGGATCCCACAACTTGGTGCTGGGTGTGGCCAACTCATACTCCAGTCATTCCGGCATCATCGCCGGCTATGACAACGTTCAGTTGGCCGAGTACTCGTCGATACTGGGTGGGACCCAGAACACAACGACCGCCGAGCGCAGCGTTATCGCCGCGGGCCAGTCCAATGTGACTGCCGGCCCCGACTCAGTTGTTATCGCCGGACACAGCAACCACGCCGAAGGTCAGGGGTCCGTGGCCGTCGCTGGACTCTCAAACTTCTCGAGTGGACTGTTCACCGCCATCGTTTCAGGTACGGCCAACGACGCCACAGCCCCTTACGCAGCGGTCGTAGCAGGCAGTGGCAATGAAGCCACAGGCGAGTCCAGCACCGTCATTGGTGGCCAGCTTAATGAGGCCGCTGGCCCCGCATCGGTCGTTCTGGGCGGCAAGAGCAATGTGAGCAGCGGAAGCACTTCTGCCATCGTCGCTGGCTGGATGAATCGCACAGGTGCACCGCATGCTGCGGTCCTTGGCGGGTACGACAATGACTCGGCTGGAGACTACTCATCGGTCGGCGGTGGCTTCAAGAACGATGCCACCCATACCGGAAGCTGGGTCGGCGGCGAGTACGCGGTGTCCACAGGACTGTACACCGTCGACTACTAGACGGTTAAGCCCGTGCCATGACTGACTTAAAGGCCCGCGCCCAGGCTTGGGTAGACTCCGATCCCGACCCCATCACACGCAGCAGCGGACAGGCATTGATCGATGCCGGAGACGACGCTGTCTTGGCCGACCACTTCGGCACCCGGCTGAGTTTCGGCACCGCTGGCATGAGGGGTGCGATGGGCCCCGGGCCGAACCGTATGAACAGGGCGATGGTCCGTCGTGTGGCATCCGCACTGGGCCACTATCTGCTCAAGCAAGACCCGAAAGGCCAAGAGGACGGCGTGGTGATCGGCTTCGATGGCCGCCATGGCTCAAGAGAGTACGCCCACGATTCGGCGGGAGTCCTGTTGGGCCTGGGCTTCAAGGTCTACGCATTCGATGAAGTCTGCGCGACGCCCCAGTTGTCCCACGCGGTCCCCTTCCTCGGCGCTGCAGCGGGCATCATGGTGACCGCCAGCCACAACCCACCGCAGGACAATGGCTACAAGGTGTATTGGCGAAACGGCGCACAGATCATTCCACCCCACGACCGAGCCATCAGCGCAGAGCTCGATTTAGCGAGCGGGTGTCCGGTACCGGCAGATGGAGCGCCATCCGCCATACCTGAGGCAGTCTGGGCCGACTACTCGACCCGGGTCCTGGCCCTGCGAGTCCGCCCATCCACTGGCGTTCGAGCCGTATACACCGCTATGCACGGCGTGGGCTGGGCACCCCTATCGGCCATTCTGCAGTCATCGGGTCACACCGATGTGCACCCTGTTCTCGCTCAGCGAGATCCGGATGGTGACTTTCCCACTGTGAGCTTCCCCAACCCGGAGGAGGATGGAGCACTAGATCTTGCCATCGAAGAAGCCCAGCGGGTGGGAGCGGACATCATTGTCGCCAACGATCCCGATGCCGACCGACTGGCGGTAGCGCTGCAAGATGCAAATGGCCGATGGACCCGCCTCACCGGCAACGAGGTGGGCGCCCTGCTTGCCGATGAGTTGCTCTCCCACGGCCCCCACCATCCCCGCCGGCTCGTGGCAACAACCATCGTATCCAGCATTCTACTCAAGCGAATAGCGGCCTCACACGGCGCACTGTGCGGAGAGACCCTCACCGGCTTCAAGTGGCTGGCCAACCTCGCACTCGCCCACGATGGTCCATTCGTCATGGGCTTCGAGGAAGCACTCGGGTACAGCATCGGCGAAGTAGTGAGAGACAAAGATGGCATCTCCGCCATCCTCCTGTTCCTCGATTTGGCCAGCAACCTCAAGGCCCGTGGCCAGACCATCTGGGATGCCCTCAACCGGCTTGACCGAAAGTACGGTGCCCACCGAAGTGAGCAAGTCGCAATCAAGCTCTCGGGGCCAACCGGAGCCGCCGCCATCGCGAGTGCGATGGATGACCTCCGAACGAATCCACCCACTGAAATTGCAGGCAGCGATGTGGTCTACCTGCGGGATCTTCAGTCCCGCATCGGGATGGACTGTAAGACTGGGGCAAGTGACGAGGTCATGCTTCCACCGAGCAATGTAGTGGAGTTCACTCTGGCCGATGGCAGCAGAGTGCTCGCCCGGCCGTCTGGCACAGAGCCAAAGATCAAGTTCTACGTCGAGGTCATTGCCAAGACCCCTCAAGCAGCGACGAAGCGCCTCCATGAGGTGATGGCCGGTGTGCGCGAGCGAACCCGTCTATAGACGACGGTTTAGACCCCGACCATTCCGCTCACCGCTCCAACCCACTCATCCTCACTCACCGTTCGATCCCGCACTGCTTTGTTCGCTTCGTCCACATCCACGATGTCGATGATCAACAGGGCAATCAGTTGCGCGATGAGATCCCGGTTTTCAGTTTCCTCCGGCAAGTTCTGTGCGGTCTGCCACTCCAATTGTTCAAAGCCCACAGCCCCAGAACCACCGCTGATCTCCGTGAACACTTTGTTGGCCTCGGCCTGAATCTCGGCGTTGCCAGCACCGGGGCCAATCCCATCCAATAAGGTCATCTTGAGTTGGGTCACCATGGCCTGAAACTCGAACCAATCTACGCGCCCATCTCTGTCAGCGTCCAGCCTGGACATGATCTCGTCCGTGGCACCGCTGACCTTCGTTCCGCTAAACCATTCGCCCTCAGCAAACTTGAGCTGGTCTTGAATGTACGCCTTGAGATCATCGCGGGAGAATGCGAGGCCCACTGCACTGGTGTTGCTCTCCGATACCCCAACAATGCGATTGAACGCCCGACCGAGGTTGCCCTGGACCTTCAAGAGATCCTGCGCCGCTGTATTGCCCATCTCCTGATCGAATTGCATGTCGCTGAGCCCGGAATCCGTGGACCCTTGGGACGATTGGTTGTTTTGGCGACGGGAGTAATCAGACATCACTGCAAGTTTAGGCACGGATCACGGTCGTGTACAGCCCACCGAACCCTTTTTTTTAGATACCAAAGCCCAATTCAGTGAGGTAGTGCTTGTCCAGCTTGGATTGGCTGCGCGAAAACTGGCTCCTCAAGTATAGGATCGCTCCACAACTCATGGCCCACCAACGTCGAAGAAAGCCCGGGCGTTGTTCTGGGACAAAGCCGAGCCGACGACCCTGCTCCATCACCCGCGCTTTCACATGGTCCACAAACCCGGGCACATGCTCCAGGACTGGATGGCCGTCGAAGCGCCGGGAGAATGCCGCCGTGATTAACGGTGCCACCATCATCTGGAGCTCTACCAACCCATAAAAGGGCGTGCGAAGCCAGGGGCTCTCCTTGAGAATGCGGATGGTCTCCGACTCCCCCCAAGCAACGTGCTCCTCCTCCTCTCGGCATACAACCCGAAGCCGCTTCTTCACATCGGGCACCCGCTCGTCGTCATCGGGCAGGGTCTGGAGCATTACATCCCGGAAGACGTCGAGCACCATCCCCTCACCGACCGCATGCTCCATGAGCACCTTCAGGGGATAATAGTTGTTGTGGCTGGCCAATAGTTTGATGGCCCAGTGGGGCGGATCAGGCTGCATCTCAAGCTTTCGGAAGATGTCCGCGAAAATCTCTAAGTGGTTGAGTTCTTGGCGGGCCTGCCGCAGGTAGAACTTCGCGGCCTTCAGGCTGTGTGCGGTGTACAGCGACTTCCCGCAGTACACACCTGTGGCCTCTCCGTAGAGAGCTTGGCTCAACATGAAGCCAACGATCGCGCGGTCGCCTTCATCGTGTAGATCAAAGGTCGCACCTTGAAAATCAAACTGGGGCTCGAGGGTGGTCATGATCGTACAATAACGAGCCTTTGACTGCTTTGGCTTGCTTCAACCCCCAAAATCTGTGAACCAAGTCCATGCACTTTGATCCGCCATTGGTCCGGGGAACCCTGATCAAGCGCGAGAAACGATTTCTCGCCCATGTCGCATTGCCCGATGGTTCGGTGGTGATCGCCCATGGG
>CAWVVG010000143.1:0-8178 GCA_963932775.1 uncultured bacterium | reverse complement strand
ATCGGGAATGCTGAGTCGTAGACGACCGCATCAATCACGGTCGTTTCATAAGTCAGCGTCAACGTGTCGGAGTCGTTGTTGAGGCTCACAGACTTTCGGTATGAAGCAGTGGGTGCACCCGATGCCGCGATGGCATCACTATAAGTAGAGCCGTCCAAGCTTCGGCGGGTAAGAACCGCCACGCCGCCCGCGTTTACCACCGTGGACGCCTCAATGTAGCCAAAGTGCAGGCTACCGTCGGTCAAGGTCAGACAATTTAGGTCAACTGAGCCCGCGGTGTTGTTGTAGACCTCAATGTATTCAGCAACGAAGTCGGTGCCCGCATTGGGGTCGACCATGAGCTCTGCGATCACAATGTCGCCAGCCTCAACATCCGTCATGCACATGTCGGCTGTACAGGTCCCACAGCTGTCCATATGACCAACCAAGTCTGCGGTATCTCGGGGCTCGATTTCGTAAACTCCGTCATTAAAGTAAACGAGGCCTGTAATGGAGCCAAAAGTGTCTCCAAGCCGCACGTCACTCACATTGACAAAAAGGTCTCCGATCTGAGCGCCGTCATCGACACCAAAGCCTCCAGAAACGTATGGGCTCGTGACGATTACATCCTCGAGCATGACCAAGACACCCTCAAATGGCTCTGCAGATTCTGCAGTGGCGAAGGTTTCACCGGTCACCATTGTTGCGGGAGGCATATCGGTCACGCCGGTGCCGACTACGGCATCCGCGGACACGATGGAGAGTTGGGTCTGTGTTTCGGTATCTGGTACATCTACCGACATCCCTGTATCGCCACTTTCATCCGATGATCCGCCATACTCGCTTACCAATCCGGTGATGGTGATGCGATCCCCCGGACTCAAGCTGAGTCCCTCGACGAAGGGTGCGTAAACCCACATGCCGCTATGGGCGCCGCCGCCGGCATCTGAGATGAAAAATCCGGTGCTGCTTCCGGTAATGGAGGAAGTCACCACCACATCCGCAAGGGTCACCGTCTCACCTTCTGCGATCACGTGAGTCTGAACATCCGCGATGGTCGGTCCACTGGGGACCTCGCCTGTGTCGTCCGAATCGGCATCGGCGTCCGCATCGGCGTCCGCATCGGCGTCCGCATCGGCGTCCGCATCGGCGTCCGCAGGGTTGCCTGTATCAGCTGCAACGCCGGTATCGGCCACACTGGTATCTCCAGTTGTGCCCGCTTTTGGGTCGCAGGCCATGGTGGCTACCACCGACAAAAACAAAGAGGAACGAAATAATTGTGTGCTCATGATACTCCAGATACCGGTCAGTTTAGGACCGAAAAGCAAGATACAAACCAGACTTCAGGCCTGACGGCGGCCATGGTAATGCGTCTGTCCTCGGGTTGCATACCCAAGGTCATTACACCAACGGCCAAGGCCCAAAAGCCTTAAGAATTCACCATTGTTACCCTTACCTTTATCGGCAGAGTAACCAGCGCCCTACGGTCGTCTTGAGGCGGCCCTCTCGGCCCATTGCGCGCAATACAGAGCGCACCTCGCGGTCCGTGAGATCATCCCAAGGAGCCTTGTGGCGGGTTGCCCCGACCAATAACGATTCCTTCAGCCCCGTTTCGTAGTTGGCAAGACGGCCGATAACAAACTGGCCCACCCACTCACGACGCTCCGCATCATCCAATTTCTTGGCAGCCGTTTTCTTCACGGCAGGCTTCTTTGCAACCTTTCGGGTCTCTACCGCAGTCGCGGCCATGCTCGAAGTCTCGGTGACAATGAACGGCAGCGGGCTCGTGTCGGCAAAGTGGGCCGACAACGATGCAACGGTTTCTTCAGCGTCTGCATTTTCAGTCATTCCACCGATTACGATGCGAAGGGTCTCTGGAACGGTTGCACCGTCTTCCTTAAGCAGCCCTGCGGTGTAATCTAAAAGGCTCGGCAAGTTGGCCATTTCTCTTTCGCATCGAGCCACGAACCCAGACAGGTCCTGAGCGAGTTGCTCTGGAACCTGGTCGGATACTTCTGCTAATGCAAAAAGATCACAAACCGTCACAGGGTGAATTTGGTTGAGCGGAAGTCCAAGCACGTCTTGGGTGAGCACCTGTATGGTGGCCACATCTGCTCCTCGCAGTCCCTCAACGGTTACGCGTTTGATTTCCAGACCCATGATAAACTCCTTGACCGGCATTCGGTTTATTTAACTATCACGCGATGGCTTGCCCGGCAGGCCTTCAGACCACGAGAATTACAATGAGAATAACAAAAGTCTATACAAAGACCGGTGACAAAGGTTCAACCCGCCTTGTCGGCGGCCGTGAGGTTTCCAAGGGAGAACGCCGGATCGAGGCATATGGGACGGTCGATGAGCTTAATGCAATCGTAGGCTTAGCCCGCACCTTCAACCAAGCGTCTACAGCATGTGAAGATGTTGTGATGCAGATTGAACAAATGCTGGAAACCGTTCAAAACGATCTTTTTTGTGTGGGTGCGGACTTGGCGACCCTCCCTGAGGACCGTTGGGAAGGAATGGATCGCATCGGAACCTCAGACATCACCAAACTCGAGGGGTGGATTGACACCCTCAATGAGGAGCTGCCACCTCTCAAAGACTTCATTCTCCCAGGCGGAGGACCGGTGGGCGCTTTCTTGCACCAGGCCCGCACCGTCTGCCGGCGCGCGGAGAGAGAACTAGTGCGCCTGGGCGATGCAGAGCCCGAGACCTTGGACCCAGCACTGCCGTACCTAAACCGGCTCAGCGACTATTTCTTTGTGTTGGGGCGTTGGGCGGCACGCGGTCTGAATGAGCCAGAATACATTTGGAAGCGATAAAGCCTGCCCATTAAAACTGGCGCGCCCAATGAATGGTGGGGCCCCCGCTCAGGGACACCCCTACGTAGCCAATCGCCGCGCCAGCAATCACAGCACCGCCCGCACCGAGCACCAATAAGTTGGTTAAATTTCGGCTCTTCTCTAGGTTGGCAGCTGTGGTTGCGGCCTCGAAATTGGCGCGTGCAGGAAAGGACGCGGCATACAGCCCCGCCCCAGCCACAAGGCCAACTCCACCAAAGATAAGCGCGGGCGTCTTCAGCGGTGGACGGCTTCGTTGAATACGTTGAACATTCAGACTCGACCCGGAACTTGGCACCGCTCCGATACCGGCAACGAGGGCATCACCCAAGAGAGAGTCGGGAAGTTCGTTGCCTTGAATCAGCCACACATCGACCACGCTGTTGGTTGCCACATCGACCACCTGAACCAAGTGGGGCCTGTCTAGGGTGAGCGCTGCCTTTCTTAGTACACGTCCATCCACCATTACTCTAGCGCCGGTGGGAACCTTCAACTCACGGCCGCCGGCCACGGGCTGCGGTTCCGTGTCAAGGGAGGATCGGATTTCCTCAAAGACCATCCGAATTGGGTCGTCTCCGGCCACCTCCGAAATGTCCCAGTCATAGCTGCTGTCCAGCTCGAGTGAACTCCGGAACCACCTCCGCGCCTGTTCCTTTTCACCAGCAAAATGCGCATACAGACCAGAATACCGGTACAGGCTCGCGAGAATCACCGGAGCCATCGGGCTATTGATGCAGCCCATCCCAGTCGTGAGCGCCTTACCGCTCTCCAGGAACTGGTCGATCTGCCTGGTGCGCAGAGTATCGGACATTCTCGAGAGGTCCCCTCCCAGAGAATCCGCTGTGTAAGGCGCCGGGCAGGCAGCGTGAGCCATGCCACTGCAGGCAATAACCACGATCATCGTCGAAAGAATCTGTCTCATGACCCGACGTTACCATGGAATCAGCCTGGGCGGACCCACCCTACAATCGTTCCTGGCTGAATGGCCTCTCCGTCTTTCAATGCCGTACCGATCCAGACGCCGCCAACCTCGCAGCGGATTGGTGAGAATGTCTTCATGACCTCGACCAGCCCTACGGTATCGCCAATGGAGACACTCTGTTCGGGCGACATGAATGCATCCACACCCGGGTTGGACCTACCCCAGAAGCTCCCATCCATCGAAGAACGGACTGCCACGGCACCCGTCTCGGGAGCCGCTGTATTTTCGGTGGCTTTGAGTCTTTGCTCAGGCTCTACGTCCTGTGCAGCGCCCCTAGCTCGGGTCAGAATCTCTAAATCGTGAACACTCCAGATTCGGGGGTTCTTGATTCGCCTCCGTCCAGTGGCCTGGTAGGACATCTCCGCGAATGCCACCAACCACCGTCGAAGCTCATCAAGTTTAATGATCTCATCGGTGTCCATATTGGATGCGGCAACGACGGGGTCCATGTCCGCTTCGATCCTGGCCTCGGTCGCCGCCATGCCGGCTGCAATTTTAGCCCGCTCCTCCGGATCGTCCGTGGCAATCTCGAAGTTGCTGTCGAGCTTGGTGTTGAAGGCCGCAATGGCCAGTGTACGGCCCTCCATCACACTCAGCCTCGCCGTAGGAAGGGAGAGCTGAACCACAGGCTCGTAAGGATGTCCCGCCATGGCGTAGTACCCAGCACCCGATGCTTTGCGCACGAGCACGGTGAACATGGGGGTCTCATTTGTCGAATTCGTGTAGATCAAATTTGATCCATAGCCGAGCAGACCCTGCGCTTCGGCCTCCGCTCCGATGTCGAAGCCCGCGACATCCTGGAGCCATACAATTGGAATGCCATCAGCATTGCATGCCCTCGAGAAGGTCGAGATCTTGGCGATTCCTTCCCGATACAGAATGCCCCCTGGCCTCATACCTCCGCCTTCAGGGTGCGGGTGGGGTGCAGGATTGTTGGCAATAATACCCATCCAGAGTCCGCCAATGCGGGCGAGTCCGGTCACCATTTCCTGGCCTTGGTCCGCGAAGACCTCGTGGAATAATGACCCATCCACCAACCGCGAAATCATGGCCCGCACATCGTAAATATGCCGGTGGTCCACGGGGAAAAGCTCGAGAAGCTCATTGGATGCGTCGATGGGTTCCTCGGCTTCCCAGCCGTGGCGGTAGAATGCGGCCCCAGAGGTCGGCAGAAGGTTCACTTCGTCCCGGATCTTCTGGATGGCGGTCTCATCGTCCGGCACCCGAACGTCGGCGCACCCAGACCGATGCACGTGCACCTCGGGTCCACCGATGTCAAGACTGGTCAACTGGAGCGCCTTGGCGCCCTTAATCAACGCGGCACCCGCGATGACCATGTACGCAGACTCGGTCATATACACGCGGTCGCTGATGATGGGCATGTACCCACCTCCCGCGATGCAGTCTCCAAATACACCCGCGATCTGTGGCACGCCGGCTGCAGCGAGCTCACTGTTCTTCTTGAAGATGTGACCTGCACCCTTTCTGCCCGGAAACGACCGACTCTGTTCTGGAAGAAAAAGGCCGGAACAATCCACGAGATAGACGACCGGCAGACCAAGCTTGAGGGCCATCTCCTGCCCTCGCTGGATCTTTTCGGGAGTGAGGGGCCACCAGGCGCCACTCGCTACCGTATTGTCATTGGCGATCACCATGGTCCAACGCCCATGAATCTGACAAAAGGTCGTGATCACGCCCGCGCCCGGCGCATCTCTCTTGGACCCAAGAAAATCACGCCCCCAATTGACTAGGGTACCCACTGGTAGGGTTTCGCTACCCGGATCTTTCAACGCATCGATGCGTTCCCAGCTTGTCCATTTGTTCTTCCGGTGGACACGCTCGGCACCCCACCCTTCCTCGACCACAGCCCGTTTATCATCGAGGCTCTTGGCCAAGGTCTCTTGATGGGTTCGGTTTGCCGAACGTTCACCCGGAGACAGGTCGAGTGGACCACCGATTCGGTTCATTCCGAGTTTCATCTAAGCAAACCCTCCAGCTCCCGCTCAAGGAACCCTGTGTCTATATCTCCTGAAACAAAATCCGGATGAGCCAGTAGTCGCAGATGCAGGCCGATGGTGGTGGGCACGCCCTCTACTTCCATCTCGTTGAGGGCCGCGGTCATTCTCGCTATGGCCTCCAACCGAGACTCGCCTACGCTGATGACTTTTGCGATCATGGAGTCATAATGGGGTGAAATGGAGTCGCCTTCCGCCAGGTGGGTATCGACCCTAATCCCCTCGCCTGTTGGCAACACAAACCGCTCCAATCGCCCCGGCCGGGGTGTGAAGTTCTCCGAGGGATTCTCGGCGTTAATTCTGCATTGAATAGAAAACCCATGGGGCTTGGCCATGTCCGGCAACCGCTCATTGGCCGCGACCCGAAGCTGAGCCTCGACCAGGTCCACGCCAGTCACCGCCTCTGTCACCGTATGCTCCACCTGAAGACGGGTGTTCATCTCCATAAAATAGAGCGACCCCCCGGAGTCTAAAAGCATCTCAATGGTTCCCGCGCCACGGTACCCCATGGCCTCACAGGCGCCTCGGATCTGTTCCACCACCGCATCTCTGGTGGCCGCACCGGCGGTACCCTCAAGGCCGGGGCTGGGGGTCTCCTCCAATAACTTTTGATGGCGCCGTTGAATCGAACATTCCCGTTCCCCGAGAACCTGTACACGATGGCCATCGCCAATCACTTGAAACTCGATGTGTCGGCCCCCTTCAATCAATTTTTCCGCATACATGCGGCCATCACCGAAGGCAGACTCCGCCTCTGCGCTGGCCTCGGAAAACGCGGGGCCCACTTCGGCCGCTGAACGGACGATGCGCAGACCTCGGCCACCCCCACCTGAGACGGCCTTGAGCAAAACCGGAAAGCCAATTTCACTTGCCACCTGGGTGGCGTGTTCAGGGCCATTCAAGGCGCCATCGCTACCGGGAATTGTCGGGACGCCGAGTTCGCTCATGACCTCACGAGCCCTGGCCTTGTCAGCCATGCGGCGCATGGTGCTGGATCTGGGGCCGATAAACGTCATGCCTTCGGACTCACAGCGTGCGGCGAAGGTGGGATTCTCAGACAGAAACCCCCACCCTGGATGCACAGCGGTGGCGTCATGGATGAGCCCTGCCTCGATGACTTTGTCGAGGTCCAAATAGGACCGAAACCCACCGATGTCTGCGACGGACTGGGCCGTACCCAGAAACTGAAGGTCCCGATCTGCATCTGTGGCCACGACAACCGCCTCGATCCCAAGGCGATCACATGTGCGCATCACGCGGGCAGCCACCTCACCTCGATTTGCTACCAAAATTCGCCGAAACATGGGCCTCCTTGTCATCGTCAATGGAATCTCGGTTAACGTCCAAAGCCTGGGGGTGTCATGAACTGTGGACTGGACATGAAAAGACTGTGGGTTGTTCGCTCGGGACCTCAGCTGGGTGCTGGCCCCTGCAGCCACTCTTTTCCCACAACGGGAGGGACGTCGTGACCCGTTCTCGTTCTCTATTTCCACTCGGTGGATGGTGGGCCCTGTGGGTTGCGGGCTGCACACTTGGCACCGTAGAGCCACCCGCCCCACCCATTGTGGACAGCGAGCAGTTGTTCGCGGCCGACTTTGATGGCGACGGATCGGCTGAGATTATTGCGGTACAGGACGGCAAAATCTATTGGGGCTCTCACACCTATATATACAAGGGTGGGATTCAGGCCTCTGTCACCGGCGATCTCGACGGTGACGGTCGGGAGGAACTCGTTTTAGGCATGGGGCGTTCTCGAACGGAACCAAAGGCGACGCCATCCCTCGTAATTTTGGACTCGAAGGGCGCCACGGTGCATTCTCTGGACATGCCCCGCCACCGAATCACGGACCTCCAGATGGGTGCAGAGGGTTTGTACCTGACCATCCTCGGTCGCGACAAGGTTGCGGTCGGGGGCTGGTGGACAACCTCTGGATTCCGGCCCCAGTCAAGCGCTACCATGGGCCTTACCCAGGCCCCACTTCCCAAGGGTCAAACAGCCGTTGGGTGCCTATATGGCAAGGAACCGCGTTCTCACGGTGGCTTGTTCATACAGAGTGCGGAAGGGACGACAACCCGTCTCCCCTCCCTTCGTGGCGTCCGGACCATGGTTACTGCGGATGTCAACGCAGACGGGCACATGGACCTAATCACGGCAGACGGCTGGCACTATCGATACGGTGCTGATGCACAAGCCCGGCTGAACTTATATTTGGGGCCTGACTTCTCGGACCACCGCGTCCTGGGGGAGGTCCCAGAGAACTACACCATCAACCAGATAAGCCCTGTTCAAACCGACGGCGGCGGACCACTTGAGATTCTGGTGGTGGGCACACGTGATTTGACCCTCTTTAAGTCTGACTCA
>CAWVVG010000142.1:0-8219 GCA_963932775.1 uncultured bacterium | reverse complement strand
TTGAGCCCGCGAACCCTGGACTTCGGACACCCCAACGAGGGCGAGGAGCAGGTAAAATACATCGAGATCCACAACGTGGGAAACGGGGTTCTTAGCCTCGATGAGCCCACCTTCGACGAAGCTTGTGATGAACGGTTCTCCTTCGACCTGCAGCGCCTGACAGGCGGCCTAGAACTCGAGGGCCGCACATCGACCCTCTTGCCAGTCACCTACATGCCGACCGCTTCAGGACGCGCCGAGTGTGAACTGACCGTCAACACCAGCGACCTGGACACACCAACCAGCCGAGTTTCGCTCCGGGCACAGATTGGTACAGACCCTCTCTGCACACCCCCGACACTGGAACTCATCTCTCCGGATCCCGGAACCCTCCATGGGACGACCGATGACCTGGTGCTCGAGATGCGGATCGCTGATGCCGACCAGCCCCCAACGACGCTCCACTGCTCGGTGACCAGCGCCTTCAATACCGATGAAGAGATCGGCGAATTGGCAGACTGCCAACCCTACGCTCAGAGTGGCTACACCCTGGTCAATATTCCCGTGAGCATGCTCCTTGAGGGGACGGACACCTTGATCGTTACCGTTCAGGATGAGTGCGGCTTCGAGGCCGTGGCATCTACAAGCATCCTCTACCTGGCCAGCTACCCACCATCCGATGACGATGGGGATGGCTTCGAGGACGGCCCTGTTGAGCACGTCGACTGCGACGATGACGACCCCTGGGTCTACCCGTATGCCACCGAATTATTTGATGGCAAAGACAACGACTGCGATGGTCTGATCGACGAAGGCACCGACGGCATGGATGACGACGGTGACGGCTTCTCCGAAATCGACGGCGACTGCAATGACGTCGACGACACCATCTACCCAGGCGCACCAGAGCAAACCGACACCAAAGACAATGACTGTGATGGCGTAGTGGACGACAACACGGGGCTGTTCGATGATGACGGTGACGGCTTCGCAGAAACGGACAACGACTGCAACGATACCAACCCGGACATCCATCCAGCAGCCACTGAGTACTGCGATGGGATCGACAACAACTGCAATGGACTCAAGGACCAGCGGGATGGCTGCATCGAAATCGATGCCGCTCCGATGATCTTGGGTGAAATCCAGATGGGCGTCACCGCACTCGGTCCTGGTGAGAGCACGATCATGTCGCTCGACGTCTACGATCCGGATGGCACAGAGTTGATCTACGCCTGGCAAGAGGATCCCCTGCTTCTGGAAGTGGGCCACAACGGGTTCGACAGCGTGACCACGCAAGCAGTGACCTGGACCGCCCCCTCACACTTGAGCAGTTCATCGCCAGGTGAAGTGTACACCCTCTATGTGGTGGTGACCGATCCCGACGGAAACTCTGACTGGGCCTTCGGTGAAGTCACCGTCTACCCGGATCCTGTGAGCCTAAAACTCGGCGCCATCAACACCGAGTCAGAAGGGTGTGGCAGTTCGAGCGACGAGGCGTCATCTGCGGTGCTCCTGGCCCCGCTCTTTCTGCTCACGATGGGCATCCGTCGTCGTCGCCGCCAAGAAGACTAAGCCCTTCACCGACCACCTCAGAAGGCGTACCGAGCGACGGCAACAACGGCAGCGGTGTCCGCTCGGAGAACCGTCTCCCCCAAGCCCACGAGAGCCCAGCCACTGGCGACCGCTTCATCTATTTCTTCGACGGTGAACCCTCCCTCGGGCCCAACCAAGAGCGTGATGACGCCAGCCCCTGGAGCCCCCACTGAGCCTCCAGGTGCACAGATCAGTCGAGTGCCTTCAGTCTGAGCGATCAATTCGGTGAAGGCCACGGGTGGATGCAGAATGGGCACCACGGTTCGTCCACTCTGAGCCGCCGCTGACTGAACTATGCGTACCCACCGCTCCATCTTGTTGCCCTTGGCCACACATCGGTGAGTCTGCACCACCTGAATCGATGCCACACCCAATTCCGATACCATCCGAAGGACCGTGTCCATTGTACTCGCCCGCGTATGGGCCAGGACCAGATGAACCTGGCGCGCGGGCGTGTGACGCTCCAACACCTCTGTCACCTTTAGGGTCGCCACTCCATGGGCGGCTGACACCAACTCAGCCCGACAGCTTATCCCGCCGCCATCAAAGAGTTCCACTGTTTCACCGGGTGCAATGCCGGTCACCCGCAGCAAGTGGTGAGACACACCCTCATCCAGCTGGACCAAGTCACCCTCGGCAGGAATCTCCGGTGCCAAGAAGCGCCTCACCAGGAAAACCCCATGTGACACCATTCACCGTCATCATCCCGACGATGGAGCTTCATGGGCGAGAGGGCCTCGATCACACCCTCCGCTCGATCAGAGAGCACTCCAGCTACAGCCAAACGCCCTCCACAGACCCGCTTAAGATCACCACTAAGCGCCACCAGAACCTCAGCAAAGAGGTTGGCCACCACCAGCTCATACTGACCTTCCACATCCGCGAGCGGCGTCAGATCGGCGCGAATTTGAACACCGTTTAGAGCGGCGTTTCCAAGAGCCGCTCGAATCGACTCCGGATCAATATCGATGCCCCATGCCTCCATCCCCCGCTGTGCGGCAGCGATGGCAAGAACACCGGACCCGGTTCCCACATCCAGACAACGCAGCCCCGCTTGGGCCAAATCATCGACCGCCCGCAGGCAGCTGAGCGTGGTCGAGTGCTCACCGGTCCCAAATGCCATTCCTGGCTCAATGATCAGGTCCCCCGCCTCAGCGACCCAGGGAGGAGCTACGGCGAAGGCCTTGGTGACCTCCACCCGCTTGCACTGAGCGCGCCAGCCGTCCGCCCAGCCGTCATCGACCACTGAGACCCAGTGAGCAGGGCCTACACCCTCCACAGCGGCCAGTACAGCGTGTACTGCCTCCGCCCGATCCGGCTGGCTTTTCGCCTCCCACCAGGCTCGAAGTAAGACCCGGTCAGGCCCAGGCGGGAGCGGGCCGGTATCCCATGGCTGACGAGGAACAGGCACCTCACCGGGCAAGTAGTCCTCTTGGAGACCAATCGCGCCTTGCTCAAACAACAGGCCACTGACGGACTCTACATCCGGTCGGGGTACCACCACCTGAAGCTCTACCCAGCTCAATGGCTGTGAGGCTTCGGAGCCGGAGGTTCTTCTGGAAAGGGCTTGCCAGCTTTGTGAGCCGCAACCAGCTTGGCCACAGCTTTCGGGCCACCAGGCACCAACACCCACTCGGTCCCATACAAGCCTTGAAGGAACAAGCTTGGGGTAGCGTGAACACCTGCAGCCACACCATGTGAGACGTCCGTCCTGATCTTGGCCGCTGTCAACGGATCGGCCATGCACGCGTTCAGCGTCTCTACATCCAAGCCCACCTGACCCGCCATTATCTCCACGCCTTCCGGGTCCAGGCTGGTCTGATTCTTAAACATCAGCCGAGAGAGATCCCAGAACTTGCCCTGCCGGTTCGCACAGTCCGCTGCGCGGGCAGCCGCACATGAATTTTTGTGACGCTCCGTGCCCAGACCCTCATTGCACAAACCACTCAGAGGGTAGTGCTTAAACAGAATTTGAATGTCCGGTTCGCCATCAGGCAGGTGATGAATCTCAGGAAAGAGTCGCCCACAAAATGGACACTCAAAATCCGCGAACTCGACGACCTTGTACTTGGCGGCATCCGACCCATATGCGGGCTCTGTGCCATCCACGGTCAGTGAACCCTCAACTGCGGAGAACAAGGACGAGAGATCGTTGACCGAGTCGCCTTCAGGGAGTTCTTTGGCGCCGGCATTGTACCAAGCCATCGAGCCCACGAGCATGAGCGCTGCGGTTCCAGCGAAAGCATTGGTCGACCGCCCACCACCAAACGCACCCTTGAACAGCCCCGTGTCGCTCTGAACCACAAGCGGCCACGAGAAGTACAACACCAAAGCATTCAAGCCGTACAGACTGATGCAAAACAAGCACCAAGCCCCGAGGCTCATGGATGCGTAGGCCAGGAACATTGAGTATCCAACCGACACCAAGCCACCCAAGGCCACCAGGTGAGCCGCGAACTTATATGTGGCACTCGACCGGAGACAGAGAATCGAGAGCGCAATGACGCCGGCGTAGAAACTACTGCCCAAGAAAGCAATCGGAATATCAAACAGCTCCGCATAGACACTGGTGTTGACCTTGTCACAGTCAAAGGTCTGATTCACGGAGCAAATGGATTTCCCTGCGATCCCTTTGTGCTGCACACCCAAGTACAAGCTGACCAACAGCGCTGAAGCGCTCGCTGTGAGGATGCCGAGCCAGCGATGAAGCGCTCCCGCACCCAACACAGTCATCCAGCCAGCGCCAATGGAACAAAGCAGTGTGGATAGCATGTCGCCTTGTGCCCACATGATGCCGGCAGAGACTGCGAGGATCAGCGCCAATCCAAAAGGAATTCGTACGGTATTTTGACTCATGGCCAACGGTTAACGCAGCATCCACAGAGATTCACCGCTGACGATCTTTCATCGCCCGCTGCATCTCTCGTTTGTCCTGATTTTCGCGGAGTGTTTGGCGCTTGTCGTACTCCGCCTTTCCCTTCACCAGCGCCACCTTCACCTTCACCCAGGAGCCCTTGAAATACACTTCAAGGGGCACGCCCGTCAGCCCCTTTTCTCGAATTTTCCGGTGCCAGGTTTCAATCTCACTCCGCTTGGCCAGCAGCTTTCGAGTCGCGCGGGACTCGTGGTTGTACCGATTGGCCTGCTCGTACGGTGCAATGTGGGCACCCACCAACCACATCTCACCCCGCTCGATACGAACGTAGGAATCCACCAAATTGGCGGTACCAGCGCGCAGAGACTTCACCTCCGATCCGGAGAGCACGATGCCCGTCTCGAGGGTGTCGATGATGTGGTACTCATGCCGCGCTTTGCGGTTCTCACAGATCGTTCGACGACCGTCGGTTGGTTTCTTCTTCACAGCCATACCCCCCCCATAATTGGGTCCGGACCCACCTGGGCCCACCAACCCCCACCCTGGGGTGTTTCACAGGGTGTTCCACCCTCCAGATGGCCGCCCGATCAGGCACTTTGCGCGAAGTGATCGTCTCACATTGTGTCTCGCGCGCGCGAGGCGATCGCCTATATCTTTGGAAATTCTGTCGGTTTTTCAAGATCTTATAAACTATTGACAAGTCAACGTGGATCCTATTGATTGAAAAGTGGGTCGAAGTGGATCACAGTGGATCCACGTAGGTTACATCTTTGCTGTCGCGCGATTTTCAGCGCCCATCCTCCATCCGGACCCTCATGCTCTACGAGCCCTTCAACACCCGCCTCACTCTGGATCCCAAAGGTCGGTTGACCTTGCCCATCCAGCTTCGGCACGCTCTTGCAGCGCACGGCATCAACCGCTTGGTTGCTGTGGGGAACGACGGAGACCGAGGCGGACTGTCGCTTTTCACCCTTGAGAAGTACCGGTCTACCATTGAGGCCCGGACTGCAGACATCGACCCCTTCGCACCACGCAGCGCTGATTTCTTGCGGGCTGTGGTGTCTACAAACCAGACCCTGACCATCGATGGAAACGGTCGAGTACTGCTGCCCACCAGTCTGCGGGAACTCGCGGGTATCGAGCGAGATGTCGTGGCATTCTCCATGGCGGGTTGGTTTGAGTTGTGGGACCGCACACGCTGGGAAAAGAGCGCTTTTCCCGCTGCCGTCGGAAATTGGACCAGTGGAAACCCGACTTCCGGAGCGGAGGGTGAGCAATGACTTCAGCCATCGCCCGGTCCTCCTCGAAGCGACGGTTGAGGCCCTTCAGCCGCAGCCTTCAGGGCGTTTTCTTGATTGTACCCTCGGGGGTGGTGGCCATTCAGAGGCCCTCCTCGAAGCCACAGGACCCGACGGCATCGTCGTCGGCATCGATCGCGACCCGGCGGCATTGGAAGCCGCAAGTGCGCGGCTCCAGCGCTTCGGTGACAGGTTCCAGCCTGTACGGGGTGCCTTCGCCGACATGGCTGAGCTCGCATCGGAATGGGCACCGTTTAACGGCATCCTCCTCGACCTCGGAGTCAGTTCTCCCCAGCTCGACCACCCGGAGCGCGGATTCAGTTTCCGGGTCGATGGACCCGTCGACATGCGAATGGATCCCAGCCAAGAACTCGATGCCGGAGAACTCATCGACCAGCTCGACGAGCGAGGCCTGGTCTCCATTCTTCGCCGGTTTGGTGAAGAACCCAGGGCACGCCGCATCGCCCGAGCAGTGTTGGAAGGCCGCCCATGGACCAGCACGCTGGCCCTCGCCAGCTGCGTCGCCGAGTCGTCTGGTTACCGAAATAGCCGCACCCACCCCGCTACCCGCACTTTCCAAGCCCTGCGCATGGCCGTCAACGACGAACTCGGACAACTCGAGTCTGCCCTCGATGCCGCAATGGACATGCTCGCGCCCAGTGGCCGACTGGGTGTCATCTCCTTTCACTCCCTCGAGGACCGAATGGTCAAGCGTCGGTTTCGTGTCGCCTGTGGCGAGGGTGGCCCGAAAGACCCGTTCGGAAACCTCATGGTCGCTGCCCATTTTAGGGTTCCGATCCGCCGCGGTATCTCCGGTAAAGATGCAGACCCAGGCCATCCCCGGTCTAGATCTGCACGACTCCGACTCCTCGAACATCTCCCCCCGCAGAATCCTCAGTAGCTGAAGCCGGAGCGTCCCATGGACATCACCCAACCCTGGCCATCCCCAACCGCGGGTGACATGCCTCACAGCCACAAGCCTGCTCCGTGGGCTCGGAAGGCTGAGGCCGCCCCCCGTGGTGTGCCTCCGCGACTCATCCAGTCGGGCGACGTAGAGCTTAGCAGCCTGGGTGGATACGCTCTGATGATCGGAATCATGGCAGCCTGCATGCTCCTCAGCGCCTGGTCACGCATCGACCTTCGAGAGACCGCCGTAGCACTCGACCGCTCCGAGCACGCATATGGCGCAGCCCAAGCTGAGACGTCCAGACTGCAACTGGAGCTCTCCACCCTTGAAGACCCCGCGTGGCTGACACAGACAGCAGCCAACCTCTCCCTGCAGTCGGGTGTACCAATCGTAGATATGACCAAAGCAAAGGCTCAGTGAACTTCCGCCTCCCAATCAAATCCAACCCCGAAAAGGGCACCGGCCGATTCGATCCACTCAAATGGATCACACGTCCTGCTCTGCCTGCGGAGCCCGATACCCTTGTCCGACCTACCATGGCAGGGCGAGCGCGATTCCTGGGTGGGGTCGTCACCTTTGGTTTGCTGATCTTGATGATGCAGTCCAGCTCGCTGATGATGTTTCCAAATCCGGCCCTGGCGCACAAAGCGAACAACCAGTTCAACACACCCCAAGAAATTCACGGCCGCCGCGGTGACATTCTCACTGCGGATGGCGTGTCGCTGGCGACCAGCGTTGAAGTGCAGACCCTTCATGCAGATCCTTCCCAGCTGACGAATGAAACCTCTCGCATTCTCGCCAAGACCTTGGCCCCCATGCTGGACCTCAAAGTCAACCCGATGGTCAAGCGCCTAAGCAAGCGTAAACGGCAAGACGTACAGCTGGCCAAGAACCTCGTACCAGACCGAATCGACGCGATCATGGCCAAAGTCGACGAGCTGACCGACGAGCACCCCACACTCAAGAGCGTACTGTTCACTCGCAGCGCATACCGCCGGTTCTACCCTGCGGGATCCGATGCCGCTCCACTGCTGGGCGTGGTGGGAACATCTGGAACGGGCCTCGCTGGGCTCGAGCGATCCATGGATAGACATCTCGCCGGCGAAACCTACAAATACGTGCAATGGCGAGACCGAAAAGGACGCCACATCACAACCAACATACCGGAGGCCCGGCCGGGACAATCGGTCATGTTGACCATCGATAGACGAATCCAACGGATCGCCGAAGCGGCCCTCGACAACGTGATGGAGCGCAGCGAACCCACCACCGCTACGGCAGTGGTCATCGACCCAAACACAGGGGCAGTCCTCGCGCTGGCCCAGCGTCCGACCCACAATCCGAACGATACAAGGCGCCTAAAGTCGGAGGCGCTGAAAAATCGAGCGGTAACCGACGCCTTTGAGCCGGGTTCCGTGTTCAAGCCCTTCATTGCTGCCGCCGCCATCGAAGAAGACTTGGTGAACCCTGAGACTCCCATCGACTGTGAAAATGGACGGTTCAGGGTGGGACGGAACGTCATCTCGGACGATCACGCCAAGAAAGTCATCTCGGTGTCTGAGGT
>CAWVVG010000141.1:0-8309 GCA_963932775.1 uncultured bacterium | reverse complement strand
CACGGCAGGAACATGCCGGTCTGGGGGCAGCGGGGTCGGGTGTCGGGGTAGGGGACTGCCGAGGGTTGGTGGCGGGGTGAGCAAGGCGCCCCCGGGATGTTCGGTGTCTCCCTGTGGTCGACCAGCGTTTCTGTCGCCCTGCAGCTCGGCCCGTCCGGGGCCTCGCTTTCGGGCCGGGTCAAATCCTAAAGGGCCCGTCCGGGGCCCTTTGCACTCGCAGTGCTCGTGCCGGATTTGACCTTCGAGTCTAACCGGGGGCGCTCTTCGGCCGCCCCCGCTGGGCCGCGAACCAACGCCCCTCGATTTAGAAGTCCGACGCTCCTTATTCCTCAACCCCGCGCTGCAGTGCGGACTTGATTTGGTCCCGCTTGGCTTGATCCGCTTCGGACGCACCATCTTTGCCTGTACGGGTTGCCTCGAGCAGCCGGCCATTGTTGCCCACGATGTGCAGGACCAAAAGCAGTCCAAGGACCCAGTTTACGGCCTTGGTCGCTCCATCAAAGCCCGGAATACCCACGGCAAGCAGCGCAATAATCACCGCCAGGTTGAGCAGCTGGAGGAACCAGAACAGCCCTCGCCGCTGCTCCCATTTGGGCAGGTGGAAGATGAGGTTGTTGATGCCGAGCAAGGCGGCGACCAACAACAAGAGGGTCGTGGAAGTGTCCATCAGAATCCAATGTTGTCTATGAGTCGTGTATTGCCTATCCAGGCCGCGACCAAAGCGCGCACTGGACCCTCGATTTGTTCGACGGGCTCCAGTGACCCGGGGTCCACGATCTCCAGATAGTCCACCGAATCGGCTTCGATGACTGCCCGGCCAACCGCCAGCCTCGCTGCGGTGGACGGTGTGGTGGCTTGGGCCATGGTGTTCAAGGCCCGGTGCAGCGAGAGGGCGCGGCGGCGGTTGGACTCATCGAGGTACTGGTTCCGAGAGCTCAAGGCGAGCCCATCGTGGTCCCGAATGAGGGGCCCACCGATGATCTCGATGCCCATGCCCAAATCCAGCACCATGCGCCGAATCACAGCCAGCTGCTGGTAGTCCTTCTCACCGAACACAGCGACGTTCGGCTGCACGATTCCGAACAGCCGAGCCACAACAGTGGTGACCCCGTCAAAGTGCTCAGGCCGGCTGGCGCCACAGAGCCCCCCGGTGAGTCCGCTCACACGGACCGTTGTGCTGTGGTCGGCATCGTACAGACTGAGGGGCGTGAACAGGGTGTCCACCCCCACCGCCGCACACTTGGCGGCATCGCCCTCGGGGTCGCTTGGGTAGTGGTCCAGGTCCTCGGTGGACCCAAACTGAAGGGGATTTACATAGATGGACACCACCACGTGGTCGCAGACCTCACGGGCCCGCCTCATCAAGCTCAGGTGGCCCTCGTGGAGAAAGCCCATGGTGGGCACAAAGCCAATGGTCTCGCCCCGTTGGCGGCGGACGCGCATCTGTGCACCCAGGGTGGCGGGCTCCGAGATGGTCTCCATCAGTACAGCCGTGCGACCTTGCTTGCAGTCTGCCGCTTGCGATGAAAGCTGTGTTCATCGGCAGGAAAGACGCCCTGCCGGACCTCGTCTACATACTGGGCGACCGCTGCCGTGATGGGGTTCTGCAGCTCCGCGAATCGCTTCAAGAACTTGGGTGAGAAGCCCATATCAAAGCCGAGCAGGTCGTTGCAGACCAGCACTTGGCCGTCGCATCCAACCCCAGCACCGATGCCGATGGTGGGGATGTGCAGGGCCGCGCTCACTTCTTGGGCCAGCTCAGCGGGGACCATCTCGAGTACCAAGCAGAATGCTCCCGCCTCTTGCACCGCGAGGGCATCGGCCATGAGTGCTTCTGCGGCAGCATCGCCTCGGCCTTGGACCCGCCACCCACCCAGGGTGTTCACCGACTGGGGGGTCAGCCCAATGTGGCCGACCACGGGGATGCCTGCGGTAACGATTCGCTCAATGGCCGGTGCGGACCGGACGCCACCCTCCAGCTTTACACTCTGTGCCTTGCCTTCTTGGACCAGACGCCCCGCACTCTGCAAGGCCGCCTCTGGGCTCACTTGGTAGCTCATAAAGGGCATGTCTATGGTGAGGTGCGCGTTTTGGAGGCCCCGGGCCACACAGCGGCCGTGGTAGACCATGTCGTCGAGGGTCACCGAAAGCGTGTCGTCCATTCCTTGGATCACCATGCCCAAGGAGTCGCCCACCAGGACCATGTCGACCCCACCGGCATCGACCAGCTTGGCCATGGCCGCGTCGTAGGCGGTAATCATTGCGATTTTTTCGTTGTTCGCTTTCATCTTCTGAAGGTCGAGTACGGTCTTGCGTTGCATGTGTGCCTCACGCACCCTCAAGTTGGGTGGCGTCAATCGTTTGGGGATGTCACTGATTCCTCCCAGCCGGTATGCGGGTCCACGGGGGATCCACCAGTCCAGGGGTTCAAGCAAGCTCAACCTATCGCAAACCACACCTTTGGCCCACCCAGGCATTGACCGAAGCCCGTGGACAGATCACAATGGGGGAATGGTGACCTTTGAAATAAGCATGGATGGCCGAACTCGCACCGTTGAGGGTGTTGAGGCGCTCGTGGGGGAGGTTCGATCTGGAAAGGTCGGGCGTGCTGCCCGCGTGAGACCGACGGGTACCGCGGAGTGGGTACGGGCCGATGAGGTGGCCGAGGTGGCCGCTTTGTTCTCCGCCGCCGTGTGGACCGCATGGGAAGAAGACGTAGACGAGAGCGTTCTGGATGCATTTCAGGCGCCGGAGACTCCGAGGGCCTCGAAGCTTGAGCCGGCACCCACCCAGCTCCCGATTGACCAAGTGGAAGAGCTGCCCGATGCAGCAGTGGCGCCGGTCGGCGCTGTGGTAGAACCCGCAGTTACCGAAGTTGCTGAAGAACCACTCAGCCGTGAAGCCATGATGTCTGAGGACTTCGCGCCTTCAGAGACCACTCACCCCATCAAGCGCCGCCGGCCTCCTGCGAAGGTCATCGATTTTCCTGGTACGGAGACCCATGCGAGCAGCGGTGCGCACGCGCTCGACCTTCGGCAACAGCGGACAGATGTCGTCGACCGGACTGACCGTCGTCCAATCCGCTGGATTTCAATCTTGTTGCTGGGAAGTGCTGGGCTTGCTGCGATGTTGTTGTGGGTCTGGTACGTGGACATGCATGCGACAGCCGATTTTGTGCCCAAGGCCAGGTCGGTATCGGTCAAGTCGGTAATTCCTGGGCCCATGACTCCTGAGGTTATCGCCGCGGTTGTGAGTCCTTATGACACCCTTGAGGATGAACTCCGAGAGCAGTTGATGGAGGGGATTCTCGACATCACCGGCCAGACTGAGTTCGAGGATGCACTGCTGATTGAGTTGAGGCGGGTACGGGTGGACGTGCGCTCAGTGCGGGTCAAGATCCAGTCGTGGGCGGGCCGCAATAATGATCTACCGGATGAGGTGAGCTTCAATCTCAAGGTTGTGGCCCACGACGGCGAGCTCGATCGAGACCTGGGCGCGCTGGGGCTGGTCCTCGGTAAGTACATTCAGCACTATGGGCTTCAGGCCACCGAATTGAACATCATCCTGAGTGCGGATGACGGCATGCGAAAGCTCCAGATGAACCCAGAGATGTCCCGACGGTACTTTACCCATCGGCTAAGCTTGGAGCGCTTCTTGTCCTCCGCCTTTAGCGGTCCTGAATAAGAAATCGGCGAGCACTGAGCGGCCCAGCGAGGGTCTTACATTCCCCCTTTTGTGACCTGTTGTAGCGCCTCGATGCTGCGAATGATCGCCTCTACGGACGGAGCGCCACGGTTGGCCAGGCGAATCTTTCGGTCGGGATTGATGAGGTACACCGAGCGGATCACTTTGGGGCCGAGAGGCGTGGGCAGTGAGCACCGAAATTGGCGGGATACCGACCCACCGCGGTCCACCAGGAGGGGGAACTCATAGCCGCACTTTTCAGCGAAAGCCGAGTGGCTGTCCGCCTCGGCTGGATTGACACCAAACACATCGACCCCGAGCTCCAATAGCCGCGCATTGTTTTTCTGGAATTCTGCGAGCTGAAGCGTGCAGCCTGGCGTGTCATCCCCTGGATAAAAAATCATCAACGCCCACCGCTTTCCCTTGAGTCGGTGCCAATTTCCATGGTGGTCTTGAAGCTGCCATTCGGGAGCCGCAGTGCTCTCGAGCAGCATGTCTGGATAGATCGCCTCTTTCACCGCTTGCTTGAGCGGAGTGGGCACTTTGTTGATTAGATCGCGTAGTCCCATCAGAGGCCCAACCGTAGTGCGAGTGGAGTGCCGGAAGGAATCCAGCGTTGGAGTCGTGGTTCCACGATGAGTGGAGCCCTCCGCAGTGCAGCCATATCCCGAGAACCGGTGAGCAATGCGGCGATGCGGATTTCGTCGATCACCCGCACAGCGAAGTTGCGAACCCCGTCAATTCCACCGTTTGCGTGGGCTTGAAGGAAGGGCCGTGCGATGCCGCCGGCCGTGGCGCCAAGGGCGATTGCTTTGGCGACCATGAGGCCGTTTGAGATGCCGCCTGTGGCACAGATTCCCAAGTCCAGACCGGAGAGCTGGGCCACGCTCCCTGCGGAGGGAATGCCCCAGTCCCAGAAAGTGTCCCCGATTTGTCGGCGTCCATCGTCTGCGCGTTGGGCTTCTACTGCCACCCAGCTGGTGCCGCCTGACCCGCTCGTGTCGACCCAACCCACGCCGAGGGCTACAATCCGCTCACCGACCGACCGAGAGAGGCCACAGCCGGTTTCTTTTACGATGATGGGCACGTCGAGGGCCTCGACCAAGCGACCGATGGTCTCAAGGCCGCCACAGAAGTCGTCGTCCCCCTCGGGCTGGATGACCTCCATCGCTGGGTTGAGGTGAATGCACAGTGCATCTGCACCACTGGTATGAAGCATCTGGGCCAAGGCCTCGTCGCTGGCCCGGCGGGCCTGGACCACGCCGATGTTGCCGAGGACCAAGGCTGTGGGGGCGACGTCTCGGACCATGTAGCCATCGGTGATGCCATCGGTGAGCAGGGGCCGTTGGGATCCGAAAGCAAAGCCGATGCCGAGCTCTTCCGCTACCTGAGCCAGGTCTCGATTGATGGCGTGGGCGCGATCAACGCCACCGGTCATCGCGGCTATCACCAGCGGCGCATTGAGGCGCTTGCCCGCAAAATCGACGGAAAGGTCCACGTCGCCCACCGCCATTTCAGGAAGAGCATCGTGAACAAAGTCCATGGCGTCGAACAGGTTTGTCTTGGCGCGGAAGCCCACATCGCCATCGGTGCACAGGTCCAGGTGGTCTGCCTTCCGGCTGGATATCGATTGTGGCTTGCTCATGGTGCCGTCTTAACCCGCGGTGGGAGGGGGTAGGTGAGGGTACCTGGCTAAGGGGGCTGTCTGGAGAATTTTTCAGGCCTGTAGCCCGGGAAGCTCAGACCACCTCGGGCATGTCCATGAGCCCGGCGGGGCCTGCAACGGCGATGGGAATGTGGATCCGACCCCGCCGGTCGAGCTCAGCAATAAAGGCGGCCTCTGCGTCAGGATCTGGGAACAGGGCGATTGCGCAGTCACCACCGCCGGCACCAGAGGGCTTGGCGACACCACCAAATTGCTTGGCGAGGGTACGGATGCTGGCCAGTGCTGGGGTCATGTATGGAAGGCCGGTCTCGACGCTCATGTGCATCAGGAGCTGCGCGTTCTCAGCGAGCATTGCCAGCGGGTCATCGACAAAGGCATTGACGATTTCCGTACTCTGTCGGACGAAGGCATCTCGGTTTGCGACGCTGAGGTAGTGGTCAACCCTGGGCTGGGTCTTGGCACTCTTGCCGGACCAGATGACCACAGGGTGAATCGGGGTGAGGGCAGTGGCAGAGCCTTGGTGGAACCGAATCATGCCGCCGATTGCACAGGCCAGAACATCCGCTCCCGAGCCACCACCCTGGACGGTGTGGTGGATCTGCACAGCATCTTGTCCTGGAAGTCCAGCCGCTAGACATGCCGCGACACACGCCGCGGCACTGCCGCCAAAGCCCGGTTTTTCCGGCAAGCCCGTGGGGTTCCAGGCGCTGAATCGGTAGTGGCCAATGTGCCCTTCGAGCTGGGAGCGAACAAAGCGGTCGTCGCCGTCCGGTGTCTCGATGAGCAGGGTGTCGTGCACCGCGATGTCGCACCGCACGCCCCGGTTCACGGCCAAGACGATTGCCGGTGCACCATCGATAACGGCGTACTCCCCCGCAATCATCAGCTTGCCTGGGGCGGTGATGGTCGTCATACGAGTCTGGCGGGGCCGCCCACATGAAGTGCATGGACGGTCGATACGTGTTCGAGCAGTGCGGCCTCGACGGTGGAGGCGGCATCCGGCGTGGTGAGCACCTTCACATTTGGGCCGGCATCCATGGTGGTCCAGGCCGGCACACCTTGGGCGCGAAGGGCTTGTACGGTGTGCAAGACGGCTACCGTAGCGGGCTTCATGTAGACCACGGCGGGACGGGCGCTGAACATGGTGGCAACCATCTTCATTGTGGAGTGCTCCATGACCGTGCCGAGCCGCTCGAGGTCCTTGGCAATGATGGCCGCGACCGCTTCGTCTACATCGAACGCTGCGCTGTCGACCCACCCGGAAAACAGCGGAGAGGTCTCTTGGGTTCGGTTCATTCCGGCCCGTGAAGATATGGCTTTCTGTTCGTCAGAGACGAGGGCAACAAGGACACGCAGGTCCCAATGGTCCTCATCGGCAACCGGATGTCCGTGGGAGTCTTTTCCGTCGGCTTGGGCTCCCATCGACCACGACACAAAGCCACCCCAGAGGCTGCGGCTGGCAGAACCTGAGCCTTGTCGTGCCAGGACACTGAGGTCCGCCGTTGAGGGTGATTTGCCCGCGGCGGCGGTGGCCGCGAGGGCGAGGGCCGCGAAGGCGCTTGAGCTGCTCGCGAGTCCAGCGGCGGTGGGGAAATTATTGTTGGACTCAACGGCTACTCTTGGCCGGGCGGGGTCGACCAGGTCCAGAAAGTCTGAGATTCGAACGAAGCTGTCGCCGGTGGCCAAGGTACCGTTGATGATAAATTCATCTGCGGCAGCGCCCCATGTCACCTGTGTACGGGTCTCGAATGGGGCCAAGGTGACCGACAAGGAGGGCACTGCTGGAAGGTTCAGCGTGCGCTCACGCTTGCCCCAGTATTTGACCAAGGCGATGTTCGGGTTGGCGATGGCAGTCGCGTTCATGGCGCCGATTTAACCCGATGATTGGTGAATGGATGGTTCTGCGGGGTAGCAGTTGACCTCGAAGGCGTCCCATCCGTTCTGTGCCGCTGCATTTAAGAGGCTGGAAGGATTCGGAGCCAAGGCGATGACCACGCCACCACCGCCCGCACCAGCGAGCTTGGCCCCTGTAGCCCCCGAGTCTTCTGCGACCCGAACGATGTGATCGAGGGTTGGAGTGGACACCCCGATGGCTCGAAGCAGCCAGTGATTCTCGTGCCAGGCTTGACCCACAGCGTTCCAGTCACCGCTCTTCAGTGCGGGCATGGTGGCATCGAGGAGCTGGCCAATTTGTTTCAGATACGGGTCATTCTTTGGCCGGTCTGCCGTCACTCTGGCCACCATCTCTGCGGTACTGCCCGCATGGCCCGAGTCGATCACCACGAGGGGCAACGGTGGGAGTGTGACGGTCTCAAAGGTGGGGCCGTGCTCAGTGCGCTGGTAGCGGAGGGTGCCGCCTCGCATTGAGACGGTGTGGTCAATTCCAGATGGCGACCCGTGAAATATACGCTCCACTGCGAACGCTGAGCGGTTGATGGCATCGAATATCAGCGGCTCGCCTCTGCGGGTGAGCTCTGCCCTTGCGAGGGCGACGGCCAAGGCTCCGGAAGATCCCATCCCCCTTCCAATGGGCAAACTGCTCTCCAGCTTTACTCCAACGCCAGCTGCGGGGAGGACCGCATCGAGGGCACTCTGGAGCCGGTCATCGTCGATCCAGACTTCGTCGAGGCGGGTGGGGCCCGGTCGTTCCTCCAGATGTACGGTCAGGCCCCGGTCCACGGCCATGGCCAGGGCCGGATGGCCGTATACCACCGCATGCTCGCCCATCAAGATCAGCTTGCCTGGGGCGAAAGCAGACGCGTTCATTGGCGGATTCGTACCAATGCGGCCTCTGCGGCTTCGGGAGAAAAGTCTTCACCCTCGGTCAACAGATTGACTACCGCTCGCACTTCGTCACCCTCGGCGCCCGCCAGGGCTGCAACGTGGCGGGCATGCATGCGCATGTGGCCCCGTTGAATGCCTTCGGTGGCCAAGGCCTTGAGGGCGCCCAAGTTCTGTG
>CAWVVG010000140.1:0-8335 GCA_963932775.1 uncultured bacterium | reverse complement strand
TTAGCGGAAGACATCGCAGTAATTGTCCGCAATCTCGATGGATGGGGCGGGGCGATTCGGGAGGCGTTCATCGGTCGGGGTGTACCCTTTTCTGGGGTGGGAGCCACCCGTGCCGGTGCGGGAGAATTTCGGCGAATCCGTGCTGCAGCGGAGGTGGTTCGACTGGGGCCTGAGGTGGGTCTCGGACGCTGGCTCGAGGCCTGTGGCCACGGGCGCAACGGGCCCTATGCCCTTGCGATTGATGTAGTGGGTGCGAGAACCTTGGAAGAGTTGCTCCCCCGTCTCGGGGTTGGGCCCATCAAGCTTCCCAGTCGGCAGGGCATTGGGCTTATCGACGGCATCCCTCAGCTTCGCCGCTTTGTGATGGGTGAGCCTGCTGTACGGAGAATGCGGGACCAGGCGCAGGCCTGTATGGACCTGTTCAATGACTGGCCAGAGCAAGGTCCTGCGCACGCCCATTGGACTCTTATTGAGACACTCTTGGGCCCAGTGTTGGGCATGGGACAGAGCTCAGCTGCGGTCGAAGCAGTCGGGGTCTTATCGGACCAGGTACCCGTCGATGCTGAACTCACCGCCAAGGATGCCCGCCGCATGGTTTACACCGCGCTGGAACGAATAGGCGAAGTACCCCTAGGGGGGAATGGTGGCGGGGTCTCTGTGATGACTGCAATCGAGGCTCGCGGTCGGACCTTCGATTGTGTGTTTTTAATGGGGCTTAGTCGGGGTGCCTTTCCTCGGGTGGTCAGGGAAGACCCCTTGCTTCCCGATGGGGCTCGTCGGGCATTGCGCCCGATGCTTCCCGATCTGCGTGAGAAGCGTCTCGGGTTGCTGGAAGAGCGATTCCTGTTCGCACAGATTCTTGCGAGCAGTCCCAAGGTGCAGTTGTCTTTTTCACGCCTTGGCCCGACCGGTTCCCGACAGCACCCATCCTCGCTAATCGTAGAACTGCAGCTGAATATGCGACTGGGGCCGGCCGAGACATCCGTGTTGGTGCATCGGCCCCCTTGGCGGGTGGGCGTGGACCGCGGCCTGCGGCAAGCCGGGATTTCGGAAGCCCTAACGGTCGCAGGTGGCTCAGCATCCTTGTGCCAACTGGCGGCGGCAAGAGAGGGGCTCCGGGGGGTGCATGAACCTTATATGGGGGCGGTTGGTCCCCGAGTCCATCCTGGAGATACGAGAGGTCGCCCGCTGTTTGTCACCGCTGTAGAGGCTACCGCGCGGTGTCCATGGCAGGCATTTTTGACCCGCTTCCTGGGCATTGGGAGCCGCCCTGACCCATGGGGACCCTTGCCCTCTCTCAATACCCACCTTCTCGGACGTGTGGTGCATGGGGTCGTGGAGCGGGTGGTGCTTGCTTCTTGTGGGGAGGACGGGGCCGGGGAAGGCAACACTCAGCCCCTGGTTTGGCCAGGAGAGGCGACCCTGCGGGCATGGATATTGGTGGCTTCCGAACAGGCACTGAAGGAGGACGGGGTAAGCTGGACCGGTTTTGGGATGGCCGTCGCTGCACCCGCTCTAGCGGCCATAGAGATTTTGAAGTCGGTCGACGAGAACCTCGATGGCGTTGTGGGCGGAGAGGTTGAAATGGCTTGGGAGCGGGAGGATGGCAAGAACGTTGGCTTCCGTGCAGACCGGGTTGGGGAAGTGGGTGGGGTTGTGACCATTACCGACTTCAAGCTCGGAAAGCCTCCGACGGTTCATAAGCGGGAGGCAACGCGCATTACAAAAGTCGAGGAAGCTGTGCGGGATGGTCGTCTGCTTCAGGGGATGGTGTATGCCCGGTCCAAGCCTGGGGCTCAAGGTCGCTACCTCTACCTGAATGCAGAGGTTGAGATGCCACAGCGGGAGTTTGTGTTCTCAGCGGATGACCTGGAGCTGAATGCATCTCTTGATGCCGTCATGGCGGAGGTAACAGAGGTGCTTGATACCGGCGCATTCTTTCCAAGAGTGAGCGAGTGTGGACGGGACCAAAAGCCCACTGCCTGCACCTATTGTGCGGTTCGGGAGGCCTGCTTGGTTGAGGATAGTTCCATGCGCCGTACATTGATGCGGCAGGTGCAAGACAAGGCCAGCAACCCAGCGGAACAAGCAAGGTGGGCGTTGTGGTGGCGCGGACGGGGGCCGGCAGTATGATGGAAGACCGCCTCTTAGAAGACGCCATCGCACGTCGAGTGGCACGAACTGAATTCGGTAAACCGGTTGTGCTTCGAGCGGGCGCGGGCACCGGCAAGACTGCCGCCCTTGTGGCCCGTGTTGTGTGCTGGGTAACGGGAGAAGGTTGGGACAAGTCTCAACGGACATTGGGCGCGGATGCAACCGCTGCTCGGGTGGCCTTTCGGACCTTGTCGCGGGTAGTCGCGATTACCTTTACGGAGGCTGCAGCAGCGGAGATGTCGGAGCGAATCTCTTTGGCCTTGCACAAGGTTGGGACTCGCTGTGCTGTGGAAGGTCTGCCCGTGGATGAACTCCACGAGCAGTCCGTCGAGCGGGCGCGGTTGTTGCTTCAGAACATTGATCACCTTCAGGTTCGCACCATTCACGCTTGGTGCCGGAACTTACTGGTTGCCCACCCGCTGGAGGCGCGGCTCCACCCTGGCTTTGAGGTCGACGCCACTGGAGAGCAGACGGCAGCCGTCGTGCGTGAAGTGGTGGAGCGCGAGCTCACTGAGATGTTTGCCGGTGAAATGGCCCCGGTTGTACTGGCTCTGCTCGGTAGAGGGGTGCAGCCCACACACATTGAGGCCGCAGTACGAGCCCTGGTGGATGCAGGTGTTTCGCCGGACGAAGTAAACGAAAAACTGTTCGATAACAGTAGTATAGATGCATTTATTCTTCGGCTTAGAGATGCGGCTACCGAGGTTATTGGGTTGGTTGCGGGGGCCTTTGTTGGCGTTCGGGCTCCCAATGCAATCAAGCTCATAGATGGCCTGGAAAAATTCCGTGAGCTTCTGGATCCGGGAACATCGGTGGCGGCGGTCCAGGCTTCGCTCGAAGAACTGCTGCCCTCGAACCTACGTTCCCATCTGCACAAATCGTGGGCAAAAGGGGGCGGTGGAAAGGCTGAGAGTGAGGTCTTGGAAGCCATTGGGCCGAGGCTGGGGCCGGCCGCGAGAAGGTTGGGCATGGCCTTCGAGTGCCTCGGAGGGCTTGATGAAGAGGGCTACCGCCTCAGTGTTCGAGTGATAAAGCCGCTGCTGGAGCAAGTGCAAACGCGGACCAGAGCCCTTGGAATCATCGGATTTACCGATCTGTTGAACCGGGCCAGTCGTCTGATGGGCAACCCCGGTGTAGCAGGCAACGTTCGGCAGGGTGTGGACCAGCTCCTGGTGGATGAATTTCAGGACACGGACTTGAAGCAGTGTGCTCTCATTCGTGGAATCGGACTCAAAGGGCCCATAGAGGACAGGCCTGGCTTGTTCCTGGTGGGCGACCCCAAGCAGTCCATCTATGGATGGCGAAATGCAGACCTTCGTGCATACGAGGGTTTTGTGGACGAATTGAAGGGGGCCGGTGCGGTCGAGCACGGTCTGATTCAGAACTTTCGGTCCTTCCGGCCGATTCTGGCAGAAGTCGACGCGGTGATGGAAAACCTGATGCGGCCCGAGGCGGGCCTTCAGCCGGCGTTCGAGTCGCTTATCGCAGCCCGTGGTGAGGGTCCGGGAACACCCGCGGTGGAGGCCTGGGTGTCTTGGCGCTGGGAAGATGATGCGCCTGTTGTGCCCACAAGGGCGACGGAAGCCAGGGAGGTTGAGGCCCATGCATTGGCGGAAGACCTCAGCCGCTTGCGTGCGGGTGGTGTGGACCTCAGCCAGGTGGGCGTATTGTTTCGGTCCATGACAGATCTGGAGGTGTATCAGCGTGCCCTTCGAACGGCGGGTGTGCCCTATGAGGTGACGCGGGACAGGAACTACTTTCGACGGCGAGAGATAGTCGAGGCTGCAGCGATGCTGCGGGCTTTGCTGGACCCGGTGGACACCCTTGCACTGGTGGGATTTCTTCGGTCGGGAATGGCGGCGGTCCCAGATGCTGCCTTGATGCCTCTGTGGGCTGAGGACTTTCCGAATCATTGGGTTTTACTCGGTGGGAATCCCCGAAATACTCACGCAGCGGTGGAGGCGGTCAAACGGGCTGCTCAAAGTGTGAGGAAGCTTCATGATGAAGTGAAAAATCTTGACCAGGTGGCGGCATGGGAGCCCAGATTGGTGGAGATTGTGACCCAGGTGGCGGAGCTGCGGCGGACCTTTGGAGAGCTCCCTTTTGATGACTGGATAGAGCAGGTTCGCTCTACCTTGTTGTGTGAAGTGCTTGCTTCTGCGGCCTACCAAGGTGCTTATCGGGTCGCGAACCTCGAGTTGTTTTTCCGCTCAGTCATTCAGCAAATGAGAGACTCTGGCGGCGACACCCACTTGTTGGCGCGCAAGCTACGAGATGCGATTGCGACGCAGCAGGAGGCGGAAGAAGCCCGTCCGACCGAAGACGTGGGCGCAGTTCAGCTTATGACCATTCACAAGGCAAAGGGTCTTGCCTTTGAGCACACGTACTTAGTGGACCTACATCACAGCTTTCGCACAGGTGGCAGAAGGGATGGAACTTGGGTCGAGCCGGGTGTAGGCATACAACTGGTGGGGCTATGGCCACCCGGTTTTGAGTCGAGTTGGGCCCGAAGTGCCGATGTTGAGGAAGCGGAGCGAGTCCGATTGCTCTACGTGGCAATGACCCGAGCCCGAAGTCGATTGGTATTGATGGGTGCGTGGCCTGAAGAACTCCGTGGCCGGGCCAATCCGAGGATGTTGCTCGACCTGTGGGGTGAACGCAGGCCGAGGCTTGCCAATCCTGTGGATCTCATAGCCACGCTTGGCCCCAACGACGATGCAGTCGTGGACGGGATTCGTTGGGTGTTCCCAGGGCGAACCATGGCTGACTTGGATGGCAGCCGCTCGGCCGTCGAGTCGCAACCATCGAGTCTCCGGCCAGTCTCTGACGCTATGTGTGAACAAGCGGTCGAACATCAGTCGCGACCCTGGACCAAAGGTCCGTCGGCCTCTGGCGACCACGCCGACGAGAGCGACGTGGTCCATGAACGAGGGGACCTGAGTCGGCAGGAAGCGATGGTTGTGGGAACGGCGATTCACATGCTGTTGGAGGGGATGCCCGTGACTGGCACCACCGAGGGCAGTCTCACTGAGGCAAAGCTGGCCATGGCCCTGATGGTCTGTGGAAGGGGCAAGGCACCTTCCAAAAAGGCCAGAGATAGGGCGCTGAGTCTGCTCTCTGGGCTGGACGGGGGCAAGCTACGAGCCAGGTTCGAGAGTTCCGAAATTCTTGGAACAGAGGTGCCTTTGTTGATGGCCTCGAACGCTGAAGGACCCGTGGGTGCCTGGGTGGGCTCCATCGACCTTCTTTACCGGTGCCAGGATACCAATGAGGTGGTTGTGGCGGACTACAAGACCGACCGTGTGGGAAACCAAGACCCGAAGGCCGTAGCCGAGTACCACCGGGCGCAAGGAGCTGTGTACGCTGATGCAGTACAGGCGGCTTTGGGGCTGGAGCATGCACCCAGATTTGAGGTCTGGCTGATTGAAAAGGATGCGCGGGTCATCCTCGACTGAACCCTTAGTTGGCGATGCCGCACCAATCGTTGAACTCTCCGATGTCGTCAATTCCGCTCGCTTGAATGCTGGATGGCTCACCAAAGCGGTGGGTGCCTACCCAAATTTCTGTGGCTTCTATGGCGGCCATTGGAATGGCGTGCCCTTGCGTATGGTCGCATCGCACAACGAAGTGGTCATCGGCCACCAATTGGTCCTCGAGGGTGTCCGTGGCCGCTCTGAAATCTACGAGAGTCAGGCCGCCACCGGGCCAGGTGTCCGTTGTTCCACCTGCAACTAGCAAGGCCGGCATTGCGTAGGCCGGTGTGTAGTAGGAGGAGAGAGGGGTATCGAAGGTGAGCATGTCGATGTCACTGCCGCCAGACATCTCGACGATGGACGCCAGAGAGTCGCCGCGTGCTCCTGCAACTGTGGTCGTGAACAGCGCCCCACCGCTCATTCCCACTGCGTGAACCCGTCTCAAGTCCACCGATAGGTTTTGGCTGGCACATGCGCGAATGTCATCAAAGAGGGTCATGTCGGCGCTTTCGGAGTCTGTGACATCCCACATGAAGAAAGTGAATCCTACCCGTGAGATGACGTCGGACTGAGGGACTGCAAAGGCGGTTCCTGTTCGGTTGGCGAAAGCCTGTAAGCCGAGCCCACTGGCCATGTATTCCGTGGGTGTCGGTGTCTGGCTTGGGTCCATGAGCCCATGGAAAAAGAACACCAATGGCATGTCATCGGACGGATCTTCGGGGATGACCATAGTGACCACACGATCCATATTGGATGATACAAACACGCTTGTGTTGGTCTCGCTCATGTCTGGACATTCGCCGTTGCTTGGGGCCCCCACGGCTGCAACCGCAAGGCCGGGTTCGGCCGAGCCGGTGTCCCCGCCATCATTCAAGCCGCTATCAGACTTGTCTCCACCGCCGCATCCAACCATTAAAGACAGGGCCAAGATTCTATACATAAGTTCCCCCAAGGCAGCCATATTAGCTTCCTGAGAGGCGCTTTTAGGTCAAAGTGCCGTCAATGGAATGTTTAAAAAGCTCAGTGAACTCTGCGACGCCGAAGGGCAGGGGGTTTGAGCCGGTGCTCGGGTCAAGCACTGCAGCGGGCGCAAATGTCGCGATGTGTTCGTGGGTGACCCCTAAGCTCGTGAGTGTATGGGGGATGTCGAGCTCTGACCGAAGCGCCAGGATCCAGTCCAGGGCGGACATCATGCTTGGCTGAGGCAGGTCGAGGTATCGCGCCAACCGTGTCATGCGTTCGGCGATTGCAACCCGGTTGGCACAGAGGACGTAGGGCATCACGACCGCATTGGTCAGCCCGTGATGGGTGTTGAGCTTGGCACCGATGACGTGGGCCATGCTGTGCATTGCGCCCAGTCCCTTCTGGAATGCTGTCGCGCCCATCAACGAGGCCGACATCATGGCGCTCCTGGCCTCAATGTCATCGGGCTGCCTCACTGCCCGAACAAGGTACTCGCTAATGAGCCGCATGCCCTCGATTGCAATGCCGTCGGCCTGGGGGTGATTTCCCCGAGCGCAGTATGCTTCAAGGTTGTGAGAAAGGGCGTCCATGCCCACCGCTGCCGTAATGTGTGGAGGAAGCCCCACCGTCAGTTCTGGATCAGCGATGACCACCGCTGGGAGCATGCCGGGGTGAAAGATAATCTTCTTTACGTGGCTGGTTTCATCGATGATGACAGATGCGCGGCCGACCTCTGAGCCTGTACCTGAGGTGGTTGGGACCGCCACCAGGGGGGCCATTCCATCCGCATTGACTCGGGTCCAGTTGTCTCCAACATCCTCAAAGTCCCACAGGGGTCGACTCTGGCCAACCATCAAAGCGATGGCTTTTGCAGCATCCAGCCCGCTTCCTCCACCCATGGCGATGACTCCATCGTGGTTGCCCTCAAGGTACGCCCGAACACCCGCGTCCACGTTGGCCCCAACGGGGTTGGCTTGAATTTCACTGAACACTCCACAACTTAGTCCGCCCAACTGGGCCGCTTCAAGTGCAGTGGTGAGAATTGGCAGTTGAGCGATTCCAGGGTCAGTGACGAGCAGTGGCCTTTTCATCCCGAGGGATTTGCACACGTCGGCGAGTTCCCCAATCCGACCGGGGCCGAACCGAACAGCAGTGGGGTAGTTCCAGTTGGAGTGAGCCGAAGGGTTCATCAGTTTATCTCTGTTTTGAAGTGGAACGACTTGGGACGGGTCAAGTGGTCGAAGCCCAGGCGCGACAAGGTGACTCCGCGCCCTGAGTTTTTTACGCCAGTCCACGCAAGCGCAGGGTCGAGGTAGTCACATCGATTCAAGAAGACGGTGCCAGTCTGGAGCTGGTTTCCGATTGTGAGGGCTGCTTCCTGGTCGGGAGTCCAGATGGATGCGGTGAGCCCATAGGCAGTGTCATTCATCAGTTCGACGGCATGGGCATCATCCCGTACTGCCATGATCCCAACACATGGGCCAAAGGTCTCCTCAGACATGATGTCCATCGTGTGGTCCACCTTGGTGAGCAACTGTGGCCGAATGTAGGGAGTGTCCGGTTGGTCTCTCGCCCAGTTTTCGGAACCGATGAGCGGAATCGCGCCGGCGGCGATGGCGGCTGAAACCTGCGCACGAATGCCGTCTGCATTCCGCTGACGAACCACCGGGCCAAGGGTCGTGGCCGGATGCCGAGGGTCATCCAAGACATAGGTGTGGGCCTCAGTAATGGCGGCCTCAATAAAG